>JAYTHS010000505.1:0-2727 GCA_043732345.1 Frankiales bacterium
CCGGCCTTCCTCACTTCACAGGCTTCGGCGAACCGGCGCTGTCTGCAGCGGCAGCGCGCACCTCTCGGCGACCCACGCGACGGCCTCACAGGATCTACCCACAGGTCTGGCGCGGTTCGCGCCTCAACAGCCTGCCGTGAACTTGTGCGCCTGATGAGTGAGACGGAGTGGCGTGAACGCCCGCCGTACCTCTGGCCTTGCCCTTGCTGTCGCGCTGGTCCTGGCCGACAGCGCTTGCTCGATGGACTCGCACGCGGCCGAGCCTCGCGCAGCAGCATCTTCTTCAACGTTGCCTACCCATCGTTTCCGCCACCGCGCGTCTGCGAAGCACCCCGCATCCCACCCCCGCACCGGTGTCAGCACCGACGGGACCTTGCTCGCCCTCGGCGTCCTGGCCGTCAGTGGCGGCGCCTGCTGCTCCTTCGGCCGGCCGGCCAGCAGTAGTCCAACGCCCTGCGGACGACGGCCCGCCGGTCGCGTGCCGACGGGCCGTTGCCGTTCCCTCACCTGCGCTCTGCCGGCGATCCGTCCCGCTCACGATCAGCGCAGGAACCACCCCGCTACGTCGGCGAGCACGTGGGTGACCGCAGGTGCGGCCGGAGTGCCGGTGGACTGGCGCAGCCCACCGAGGACGAGACCGACCGCGAGGTCCAGCGGCAGGACGTGCCAGCCGTATAGCGGGACGTGGAGCAGCGCGAAGCAGACCGCCCCGACGACGACGGCGGCGGCGGGGCCTGCGAGCCGGGCCGTCGCGTCGTAGAGCGCGCCGCGTAGGAATAATTCCTCGGCGCTGGCCACCACCGTGACTACGGCAAGCCAGGACGCGAAGCCGTGCGTGTCGTGCAGAGGGGCCAAGCTCGCTAGGCGCCCGAGGGCGACGGGGGCGCAGACGATTGCCGCCCCGATCAGACCGGTCCCAAGGGCCCGCCACCCGAGCGGCACCCGGGTGCCGGCGGCGAGCGCCAGCACGACGAGTGAAGCGGCGAACACCAGGCCGGCTGGGTAGGACTTGGCGACGCCGACCCCGCCAACGGCGACACGTAGGGCTACACAGCAGCCGAAGGCGACCAGCAGGAGGACGACGGGCAGGACCCGGCTCATTACTGGGGTGCGCGCCTTCTCACAACGAGAACTACGCCGACGGCCAACACGACGGCGCCCCCGAGGGCGACGGGGAGGAGCGGGAACCCCGCCGACGCGGCGCCGGCACGAGCAGTCGGGTAGGCCAAGGCGTAGTCACCCGGGCCGACCAGCGCGACGACGTAGACGTCGAGGCCGCCACGCGAGGTGTCCAGCGCCGTCCACGGCTGGCCCACCGCGGCGCGGTGCTCCACGACCGGGCCGGGCTGCCTGCTGCTGGTGGCACGAAGATAGAGCGTGGCCAGGGCGGCGGCTTGAGGGTCGACTGTCACCGGCCCGGCCGGGTCGAGGAAGGCGACCTCGTAGATGTTCCCGTCTAGGCGCGCTCCGGCCAGCGGGTCGGTCGGGGCCCGCGGCGTCACGCGGACCTGGACGGTCCGCCCAGGTGCCCGAAAGGCGAAGCGCGGCACGTAAGCCGAGAACTGTGGGCCGGTCTCGCCGGTGGAGAGGCTCAGTCCTGAGGTCGATCTGCCTCCCGCGACGGGGCTCTGCCCCAGGGCGGACGTCGGGGCCTGGGGTGACCTCGCCCCGGCGGGCGGCGTGACGTAGCGGTAGGGCTCATCCGGTGCGGAGACACCGTCGTAGACCGGCACCGCGTCGGGGGTCAGCAGCCAGCCGAATGCCACGAGGGCAGCCCCACCAGCCCACCTGCGCATGCTTGTCCCCACGCAGTCATCTCACCACAGCCGAGGCGGGACCCTCCTGCCATGACCGACCCTTGTTCGACTGCGAGAACAGCACACCGAAGTCATCATGAGCGGGTCACCACGAGCGTGGCGAGGGGATGGCCGAGCCGCACTGGCCGGACAAGCAGCAAAGTGTGCTGGGGGCGATCGGGCTGCTTCCCACCTGCCCGCGCCGTCGGCGCCCAGACGTTCACGTCCATGTCAGGGCCAGTCATCGAAGCAACCGGGGGAGCCATGCCCCGCCCCCGCACCTGTTTGCTGGGCGCGCCGGGGGCGCTGGCCTCAGTGAGGCCGGCGCGTCAAGTCCCGGTCGTCGTCGCCGTGAGGGCGCCGTAACGCAAAGACTGCCAGGGCCAGCAGCACGAGCACCCCGCCGGTGAGCAGCAGCAGCCGGGTGCCCGAAAGGCCCCCTGCCGACAGGGGCTTGCTTCCGGGCAGCCGTACGACGGCGTAGTCGCCCAACGCCCGGAACGGTACGCTCAGCACGTCGCGCCCGGGCCGGGCCGTGTGCAGGACCGTCCAGGCCGATGTAGGCAAGTCGCGGTGCACGATGACGGGGTCGGGCTGGGTCATCACCGAGGCGCGCAGGAACAGGAAACCCTGGGCTGTCGGCGGGACCGTGGCCCCACCGGTCGCCGCGATCCGGTAGACGACGCTGTCCAACGCGCCTTGCGCAGGCGCCGTGCCGGCCGGGACCGGCGTCACGGAGACGGTCGACGGCCTGACGCTGGCCGCCCGCAGCGCCCCTGCGCCGGCGTCGACGATGGCCTGGGGGCCGGTCTCGGCGGTGCGCAGTGACAGGGCCGAGGAGGAGGCCGGCCCGACCTGGACCACCTGCTGGGCGCTGGACGCCGTGCCCAGAGGGCGGTATGGGTCGTCGGGGGTGCCCACCCCGTCGTAC
>JAYTHS010000506.1:0-2721 GCA_043732345.1 Frankiales bacterium
GGGCCTTGGACGATCTCGGCGATGCGGGCCAGGTCCTCGAGGGTGGCGAACTCGATGGTGATCTTGCCCTTGGAGCGGCCGACGTCGACCTTGACGCGGGTCTCGAGACGGTCGGACAGCCGCTCGGCGACCTCGCGGGCCGCCTCCGGGACCAGCCGGGCGCCGGACCGCTTGCGCGGCGGGGCGTCGACAGCGGACTGGGCGAGCTGCACGGCCTCCTCGGTCGAGCGGACAGACAGGCCCTCGGCGACCACGCGCAGCGCCATCGCCTCTTGGGCGTCCCCGCCGGACAGGCCCAGGATCGCCCGGGCGTGACCGGCCGACAGCACCCCGGCCGCGACCCGCGACTGGACGGGCGCGGGCAGCTGCAGCAACCGGATGGTGTTGGAGATCTGCGGCCGCGACCGGCCGATCCTCAGGGCCAGCTCCTCGTGCGTGGTCCCGAAATCCGCGAGCAGCTGCGCGTACGCCGCGGCCTCCTCCAGCGGGTTGAGCTGGCTGCGGTGCAGGTTCTCCAGCAGGGCGTCGCGAAGCATCGCGTCGTCGGCGGTGTCCCGCACGATCGCCGGGATCGCGGTCAGCCCAGCCTCGCGAGACGCGCGCCACCTGCGCTCGCCCATGATCAGCTCGTAGCGGCCGGGCCCCGCGGGACGTACGACGACAGGCTGCAATAGGCCGACCTCGCGGATGGAGTGCACCAGCTCGGCGAGGGCCGCCTCGTCGAAGACCTGCCGGGGCTGGGCGGCGTTGGGGACGATGCTGTCGAGCGCGAGCTCGGCGAAGTAGGCCCCGTCGACGGTCTGCGTGTCCTGCTCCGTGGTCACCGGGCCCTGCGGGATGAGTGCCCCCAGACCCCGGCCGAGGCCGCCTTTGCGCTGGGGCCCGGAGTGCTGGGTCCCGGGGTTCTGGGATCCGGGGTTCTGCGGTCCGGGGTTTCGCGGTCCGGGGTTTCGCGGTCCGGGGTTCTGCGGTCCGGGGTTCTGCGTGGTCACGGCTGGACGTCCGTCGGGACCGGCCCGCCAGCAGGCACCACGGGCACAGCGTCGATCGGTACGGCATTAACGTCCATGGCTTCACCGGGCCCAGCCTCCACAGGCGCAGCGTCCACCGCAGCACCTCGGACGGCGATCTCCCGGGCGGCATCGACGTAGGCCATCGCGCCGCGCGACCCGGGGTCGTAGGTCACGACCGACTGGCCGTAGCCGGGGGCCTCCGACACCCGCACGCTGCGCGGGATCGACGTGGTGAGCACGACGTCCCCGAAGTGGCCGCGGACCTCGTCGGCGACCTGGTCGGCGAGGCGAGTGCGGGCGTCGTACATCGTCAGCAGAATGGTCGATACGGCCAGCGTCGGGTTGAGGTGCGCCTTCACCATGTCGATCGTGCGCAGCAGCTGGCCCAGGCCCTCCAGCGCGTAGTACTCGCACTGGATCGGGATGAGGACCTCGTCGGTGGCGACCATCGCGTTGACGGTGAGCAGGCCTAGCGACGGAGGGCAGTCGACAAGCACGTAGTCGACGTCGGCCCCCGGTCCTTCGCAGTAGGCCACGATCGCCCGCTGTAGCCGGGACTCTCGGGCCACCAGCGAGACCAGCTCGATCTCGGCGCCGGCCAGGTCGATGGTGGCCGGGACGACCCGCAACCGGGGCACCCCGTCAGCGGCCTGGACGACCTCGGCGATTGGGGTCGACTCGACCAGCACGTCGTAGGAGTCGGGCACTCCGCTGTGGTGCGGCACACCGAGCGCGGTCGAGGCGTTGCCCTGTGGGTCCAGGTCGATGACCAGCACGGTCCGGCCGTGCAGGGCCAGCGCGACCGCCAGGTTGACGGTCGAGGTGGTCTTGCCGACGCCGCCCTTCTGGTTGGCGACCGTGATGATCCGGCGCCGCTGGGGGGCGGGGAAGACCTCGCTGCCCGAGCGCACGCGGACCGCTGCAGCGGCCTGCTCGGCGATCGGGGTGCCGGCGAGCTGCTCACGCATGTGGACGGCGGGATCGGTGGTCACCGGCGGTCCCGTCGCTTGCTGGTGGCGCTGATGCCACCAGCCTGGGGGGAGGGCCGCGCCGTACGTCGGGCGGTGGCTGCGACCGCGGTCCCGCGCACGACCACCACGACCCGGGCGGCGGTGCAGAGCTCCTGCGATCCCACCGACACCACGTTCGAGCTCACGGCGCCGTGCAGCTTGAGCGTCGGGCCGGCCGCAGCCAGCTCGGTGGAGGCCTGCTCGCCCTTGAGCGCCAGCAGCCGACCACCCGGGCGCAGCAGCGGCAGGGCCCAGCCGGCGAGACGGTCGACGGGGGCGACAGCGCGGGCAGTGACGACGTCGACCTCAAGGGACCCGTGCAGCTCCTCGGCGCGAGCCCGCCGTACGACGACGGTCTGCAGGCCGAGCGCCTCGACGGCCTGGGTGAGAAAGGCCGCCCGGCGCTGCAGCGACTCGACGAGCACGACCTGGACGTCGGGGCGCTGCAGAGCCAGCACCAGGCCCGGCAGGCCGGCGCCGGACCCCAGGTCGAGCACGACCTCGCCCTCCGCGACCAGCTCGGATAACCCGGCGCAGTTGAGCAGGTGGCGTTCCCACAGCCGAGGGGCCTCGCGCGGGCCGAGCAGCCCCCGCTCCACGCCCGGGCCGGCGAGCAGAGCGGCGAAGGCCTGCAACTGAGGCAGGGACGAGCCGAAGACCTCTTCCGCCGCGGGCGGAGGGGCGAGGAGCTCGGTCTC
>JAYTHS010000507.1:0-2717 GCA_043732345.1 Frankiales bacterium
GCAAGGGGCCGATCGGGGTGCGGGTGCACCTGGACGACGGGAGCGGCTTCGACCTCACCGAGGCGGGGACGCAGAAGCGGCTTGCCGTCTACATCACCAAGGACCCGCAGTCGGTGCCCGGCATCGCGCGGCTGGGGATCGACCCGCTGTCGCCGGACTTCACCGTCGCGATCCTGCAGGGGCTGCTGTCGGTGACCCGCGGTCAGGTCAAGGGAGTGCTGACCGACCAGAGCCTGATCGCCGGCGTGGGCAACGCCTACAGCAACGAGGTCCTGTGGGTCATGCGCATGTCGCCGTTCAAGCCGGCCCACAACCTGACGCCGGACGACGTCGAGCGGTTGCACGCCGCGATCGTGACCACCCTGACCGAGGCCGTCGACCGGGCCGAGGGGCTCGCCGCGGAGTCGCTCAAGGCGGAGAAGAAGGCTGGCCTGTCGGTGCACGGCCGGGCCGGGCTGCCGTGCCCTCGCTGCGGGGACACCGTGCGCGAGGTGAGCTTCGCGACCAAGGCGCTGCAGTACTGCCCGACCTGCCAGACCGGCGGTCAGCCGCTCGCCGACCGCCGGATGTCCCGCCTGCTCAAGTAGCCGGCCCCGGGTCGGTACGGTCCGGATCGTGACCGAGCCCCGCTGGCGCCTGCTGGCCCTTCCGCCCCTGCCCCCGGACGTGCTCGAGGCGCTGTTCGGGGAGCCCCGGCTAGAGCTCGTGGTCCCCCCCGAGCGGACCCAGGCGGCCGTCGACGCGCTGCTGCCCGAGGTCGACCTGGTCCTGGGCGACTGGTCCAGCCTGCGGGTCACCGACCCCGGGCCCCGGGTCGTGTTCGTGCAGCAGCCCAGTGTCGGGGTCGACGCGGTCGACGTCGACGCGTGTACTGCCCGGGGAGTCCCGGTCGGCAACTGCGCCGGGGCCAACACCGTCAGCGTCGTCGAGTGGTGCGTCTCGGCGACGCTGTCGCTGCTGCGCAAGACGGTCGAGGGCGACAGCTCCGTACGCCGGGGCGAGTGGCCGCAGACCTCCCTCGGGGGACGGGAGCTGGCCGGGCTGACCGTCGGCATCATCGGGATGGGCGCCATCGGGCAGCGCGCCGCGACGACGTACGCCGCCCTCGGGTGCCCGGTCGTGCACTGGAGCCGCACCCGCCGCAACGACGCCCCGGCCCCGTGGGTGGAGCTCGAGGACCTGCTGCGCACCGCTGACGTCGTCATCGTCGTGATCGCCCTGGGCGAGACGACCCGGGGGCTGCTGGGCCCCGAGCAGCTGGCCCTGATGAAGCCGGGGGCGCTGCTCGTCAACGGCGCGCGAGGCCAGGTCGTCGACGAGAGTGCCCTGGCAGCAGCCCTTTCTTCGGGTCAGCTGGGAGGTGCGGCGGTGGACGTCTTCGCCGTCGAGCCGCTGCCGCAGGAGAGCCCGCTGCGCGACGTACCGGGGCTGCTGCTCAGCCCGCACATGGCCGGGTCGACGGTCGAGGCCTCGATGCGGATCGTCGGGCAGTCCAAGGACAACCTGGTCCGGGTGATGGACGGTCTGCCCCCGGTCGACGTCGTCAACGGTCTGGCCGGCGCTCCCGCCCGCCGGTCCTGACCTCTGCGGGTCGGGTGGGCCCAGGCCTGACACGATGAGAACGTGACCCTCGTCGTCGCCCACCGCGGCTCCTCGGGAGACGTCGCCGAGCACACCCTCGGGGCCTACGAGACGGCCGTCGCCGAGGGCGCCGACGCGCTGGAGTGCGACGTGCGGCTGACCCGCGACGGGGTGCTGGTCTGCGTGCACGACCGCCGGGTGGACCGGACCAGCGACGGCCGGGGCGTGGTCTCGTCGCTGGAGCTGGCGGAGCTCGCGGAGCTGGACTTCGCGAGCTGGAAGGCCCGCCAGGGCGACCCGCTGCTCGAGGCGTCCTGGGAGGAACCGGACCGCGACCGCGGCAGCGTCCTGACCCTGGAGCGGCTCGTCGAGCTGGCCCTCAAGGTGCCGTCGACCAGCGGCCGACAGGTCGAGCTGCACATTGAGACCAAGCACCCAACGCGGTACGGCGGGCTCGTCGAGCGGGCCCTGGTGGACCTGCTCGGCCGCTACGGGCTGGCCACTCCGCTGTCGCGGGCGTCCTCACCCGTGACGGTCATGAGCTTTGCCCCGACCAGCCTGCAACGGATCCACGCGATGGCGCCGAGGCTGCCGACAGTGCTGCTCATGGAGCGGGTCCCGGTCCGCTACCGCGACGGCACTCTGCCCCGGCAGGTCTCGGTGGCCGGGCCCGCGCTCGAGGTTCTCAAGGCCCACCCGTTGTACGTCGAGCGGGTCCATGCGGCCGGCAACCAGCTGCATGTGTGGACCGTCGACGAGCCGGCCGACATCGAGCTGGTCCTGTCGCTCGGCGTCGACGCCGTCATCAGCAACCGTCCGCACCGGGTCCTGCGTCAACTCGGCCGGAGCTGAGCTCGGCAGCACGTCCGGATACGAGGTGGATGAGGGCTGGCACGACACTTCGCCAGCCGTGTCCCGCCCCGGCACGCCAACTCGGGCCCGTCACCGTTGCACCTAGCTCACGACTGCCGACTGCCGACTGCCGACTGCCGACTGCTCCCAGCGTGGTGGGGAGCGAATCGTCTTCGCGGTTCCGATTCAGGATGACCACGATGGATAGCGAGCATGCGTTGCCGTAACCAGACCGTCGCTCGGTCGCGGCCAAACGAATGGCTCTTGCCAGCCTGACGGTTGCG
>JAYTHS010000508.1:0-2713 GCA_043732345.1 Frankiales bacterium
GCGACGCAGTAGCACGACGAGCAGGACGACCCCAGCGAGCAGCAGCACGCAGAGCGTGACGAGCAGCGCCACCACGGCGGGCTACAGGGCCAGGACGGCCGCGAGGTCGCGTGCCGCCTGGCCGCCCTCGGCGATGGCGAGGTCCAGCGCCCGCGGTACGTCGAGGTCGTCGGCCAGCGCCGCGAGCACGGCGGCCTGGGCGACCGGGTCGGTGTGCGGGCGACCCGCGGCCCCGTGTAGGGCCTCGAGCCGGGCGCCAGCAGCGTCGAGCAGCGCCGGCGTGTGGTCCCACGACTGGCCGTAGCGGCGGTCCAGGAGCAGCGTCCGCACGACCGGCCCGGGGACCTGCGCGAGCAGGTCGGAGACGAACACCAGGTTGCCGAGCGATTTCGCCATCTTCTGGCCGTCGAGCTGTACGGTACCGACGTGCATCCAGGCCCGGGCGAAGGGGCTCACGCCGGTGGCGGCCTCCGCCTGCGCGGCCTCGAAGGCATGGTGCGGGAACCGAAGGTCGGCCCCGCCGGCGTGCAGGTCCAGGCCCGGCCCGTAGGTGCTCAGCGCCATCGCGGTGCACTCGGCGTGCCAGCCGGGCCGGCCGAGGCCCCAGGGGCTGGGCCAGGCGGGCTCGTCCTCGGTGCTGGCCTGCCAGACGGCCTGGTCCAGCGGGTCGTGCTTGGCGGGGTCGTCGACGCGTCCGCCGTTGGAGGCGAGCAGCTCGAGGGCGGCGGGCCGGTCCAGTCCCGCAGCTGTGGCGACCGGTTCACCCCGCAGGAAGACGCTCCCTGCCGCCGTGTAGGCGTGGCCGCTGTCGAGCAGGGCCCGGGCCAGCTCGACGACCGGACCGATGTAGGTGTGGGCCCGGGGCTCGTGGGCGGGCCGGCGGACCCCGAGCAGGTCCATGTCGTGGTCGAAGTGGTACTGCTGCACCGCCGCGAACCGGTCGTAGGGCGCACCGGCCCGCGTCGCCGCGTCGAACAGCACGTCGTCGACGTCGGTCACGTTGCGGCAGACCTCGACCTGGACCCCGAGCCGGCGCAGGACCCGGTCGGCAGCGTCGACCCACACGAACGTCGCCGCGTGGCCGAGGTGCGTCACGTCGTACGGCGTCACGCCGCAGACGTAGATCCGGGCCCGACCGACCACCGACACGGTGGTCCCGGCGATGGTCAGGCGAGGCAGGGCGGGATCGGTCGGCACGCGCACAGCCTGCCACGCGCGGGGACGGTGGCCGCCCTCAGTCCTCCAGCGACGCGAGGACGTCGAAGGGCACGTCCGGGGGGTCGACCCCCTCCCGCGCCAGCTCATCCTTGACGACCCGGAACGCCGTCCCCGCGCCGTAGCCCTTGCGGGCGAGCATCCCGGCCAGCCGCCGGATCCGTGCCTCGGTCGGCAGGCCACGCGTCGTCGCGAGCCGGCGCCGGACCAGCGCGCGAGCGGTCTCGGCCTCCTGCTCAGGGTCGAGCTCGTCGACGGCGGCGCGGACCATCGCGTCGTCGACGCCCTTGCGGCGCAGCTCCTGGCTCAGGGCCCGCCCGGCGAGCCCCTTGGAGCGGTGGCGACTGCTCACCCACATGCTCGCGAACAGCGCGTCATCGATCATCCCGACCTCGGCGAACCGTTCGAGCACCTCGGTCGCCGCGTCGGCAGGGATGCCCCGGGCGGCCAGGACCTTCGCGAGCTCGTGCCCGGTGCGGGGCGCGAAGCCGAGCTGGTCCAGGCAGATCTGCCGTGCCACCCCGACCGGGTCAGCGGCGATGTCCTGCGCCCGGGCCTGGTCGCGCTCGCGCTGACGGTCCTCGCGCTCCTGGCGCGTCGGCCAGGTCCGCTCCCCCTTCGTGGGTCGGGCTGCCCCGACGCTCCGCGAGGCGGCCGGTCCCTGGAAGCGACCGGGCAGCTCACCACCCGGGCCGTGACCGCCTGGGTCGTCACCTGCCGGGGCGTCTGCCGGCGCGGCCCCAACCGGGGGGTCGTCTACCGGTCCACCACCGCCGTCGAGGGCGTCGAGGTCTAGCGGCGCCGCGCGCCTGACACCACCGGCTTGCCGCCGACGGGCCGGCTCCGGGGCGACGATGAGCGGCTCGGCGACCATTCCCCGCTCGGCGAGGAAGGCCTCCGCGGAGACTCCGAAAAACGCGCCACCCACGCGGGCGGCCTTCGGCGTTCCCACGGGCCTGCCCTTGCGTTCGGGAACGTCGGCGGCGTCGGACGCTTCCGCGAAGAACCGTGGGCGACTCGGCGTTTCCGCAGGAACGTCGCTTCGGGCCACGGGCACCCCGGACGAGGACCCCCCGGGTCTCGGACGGGCGTCGTTCGAAGGCGGCCCGAGCCTTTCCAGGCCCACGTCGACCTACAGGTCGACAGGCACGGGTGCGAGCACGTCGGCGAGGTCCGCGTCGAGGTCGATGTCGAGGTCGTCCTCGGTGAGCTCCAGCTTGGGCTGCCCGATGTTGAGCTTCACCTTGATGCGGCGCTCGATGTCGTCCGCCAGGTCGGGGTTGTCGCGCAGGAAGGCCCGGGCGTTCTCCTTGCCCTGGCCGAGCTGGTCACCCTCGTACGTATACCACGCACCGGACTTGCGGACGAAGCCCTGCTCGACGCCCATGTCGATGAGCGAGCCCTCGCGGCTGATCCCGACGCCGTAGACGATGTCGAACTCGGCCTGCTTGAAGGGCGGGGCCATCTTGTTCTTCACGATCTTGGCGCGGGTGCGGTT
>JAYTHS010000509.1:0-8994 GCA_043732345.1 Frankiales bacterium
CGGCGCTGGCTTCGTTCGCGGAGCCGGGCGATGACGATGCATACCTCGTAGAGGCCGTAGAGCGGGATCCCGAGCAGGATGAACTGGAACGGGTCCGTCGAGGGGGTGAGCACGGCGGAGGCGGCGAAGATGCCGAAGGCCATCTGCCGGCGCCAGGCTCGCATCCGGGTGGCGCTGAGGATGCCGGTGATGTTGAGGAACATGATGACGACGGGGAACTGGAAGGCCAGGCCGAACAGCACCATGAGCAGCGTCACGAACGACAGGTAGTCCTTGACCGACGGGAGCGACTGGACGTTGTTGCCGGCCACGTTGAGCAGAACGTGCAGGCCGTAGCTTAGCGAGAAGTAAGCGACCGTCACCCCGGAGAGGAACAGCACGAGCGCCCCGATGAGGAACCCGCCGGCGTAGCGGCGCTCCTTCTTGTGCAGCGCAGGGGTGATGAAGGCCCCGATCTGGTAGAGCCAGACCGGTGAGGACAACACGGTGCCGCCGATCAGGGCGACCTTCATCTTGGTGTTGAACTGCTCGAAGATGCCGTAGGCGTAGAGCTGGCACCCACCGCGAGGGTGGGTCTGGCAGTACGGCTGGCGCAGGACGTCGTAGACGGGCTCCCAGTAGACGAACGTGAGGGCGATCCCAAAGACCACGGCGACAAGCGACCAGGTCAGCCGGCGGCGGAACTCCTTGAGGTGCTCGACCAGCGACATGCGCGAGTCAGGAGTTCGCCCCCCGCTGACGCCCACGTTCAGGCAGGTCGCTGCTGGTCCGGCCGCTCAGCGGCCGGGACGACTGCGGCCGGGACAACGGCGACCGGGACAACGGCGGGAGGTGTCAGGGGGGCCATGGCCGGCTCGGGCAACGCCGAGGCGACCGGCGCGACGAGCACCGGCGCCACGGCGACGTCGTCGTCCTTCAGGCCCTTGGCCTCGGCCTTGAGGATGCGCATGGAGCGCCCCAGGGACCGCGCGGAGTCGGGTAGGCGCTTGGAGCCGAACACGACCAGGGCGACGAGCAGGACGATCACGACGCCGGGCTTCTCGAGGAACTCGAGCACGGGAAGGCCTCTCTGCAGGGATGGTTCAGAGCGTACGCGCTAGGACCCAGTCTGGGGGTGCGAGATGCCGCCCCGTCGGAAAGGGGTCAGGACGGTCGCGCCGGAGGTTGCTGGTGGCGGCAGCACTGCGAGGCCACCCGTTGCGTCACCGACGAGCGACGACAGGTCGCCGATCCGCCGCATGACGGCTCGCACCGTCCGGTAGAGCATCAGCAGGACTGCGGCGACCAGCAGCACCGCGAGCACGGCGAGGGCACCGTCGACCAGCCACCACGTCATCAACCAAGGATAGCGCCCGTCAGCCGACGGGAGCGCCGGCGAAGGAGGCGAGCAGGTCGCTCTCCCCGAGCTGGAGCGCGAAGTCGAGCAGGTCGTCGTACGACAGGCGGGGTCCGGACTTGGGCTCCAGGGCCTCCGCGGGGAGGTCCCAGACGGTTGCGGGGACGCCTCCGGAGACGAGCAGCGAGACGACGTGGTCGTCGGCGGGCTTGCGCACCTCGCTGCCGCAGGTCGCGCAGTCGAAGCAGTAGTAGGACAGGGGGGCGTGGCTGCAGACCATGAGGGCCACGTCTGCGGGGGTGAGCTCGACCTCGCCGCAGGTGGGGCAGGACGCCTTGATGGTGGTCATGACCAAGTCCTTGTCATCGGGCGCCCGCGTCGGGGGGGCGATGCCTGACCTTCGGCATGGGGTGGCGCACGCTTGAACCCCACCGGCCCGACCGGCCCGAAGTTGGTCGAGAGTGACTAGGTGGCGTAGCCGTTCAGCGCAGCGCGTGCGTCCGACCGGACCTGCTCGGCCAGCTCGAACGGCTCCTCGACCTGCCCGGCCGCGCCGAGCTGCAGCGCGAGCCGACGTACCCACCGGGTCTGCGGCGTGCGCAGCCGCACCACCAGCCCGCCATCCCCGGTCGGCTCGGCGGACTCGGTCGGGTAGAGGTCGGCCACCCAGGCGGCGGACGGCTGCAGGCGCAGGGTGACGAGGACGTCGTCGGGGGCCGCCTGGAAGAGCCCCTGCGACAGGTCGCGGGACACGACCCCGGCCGGTGGGTCCGAGGGGGTGGTCAGGACGGTCACCGACAGGACCCGGTCCAGGCGGAAGACCCGCATGCCCTCGGCGCGGCGGCACCACGCCTCCAGGTAGCTGCGCCCGTCGACCACCAGCAGCCGCAGCGGGTCGACGTCGCGCTCGGTGGTCTCGTCACGGGCCGCGCTGTGGTGGACCAGGTGCAGCTGTCGCCCCCGCTCGAGGGCGTCTCGTACGACGGGCAGGACCTGCTCCTGACCCTCGAGGGCCACCTCGACACGTCCGGCGGGCAGCGCTGCCGCCCCGGCTGCCTCCTCGACCTTCGCGAGGGCCCGAAGGACCGGCTCGGGATCCGCGAGGCCGGGCGTCTCGGCCAGCGTCCGCAGGGCCACAACGAGGGCCAGCGCCTCGTCGACGGTCAGCCGCAGCGGCCGGGTGACGCCCTGCGGGTCGGACAGGGTGATCGTGTCGCCCTCGAACTCGATCTCGATGAGGTCGCCCGGGAAGTGACCCGGCAGCCCGCACATCCACAGCAGGTCAAGGTCCTTGCGCAGCCGCTCCTCGGTGACGCCGAAGTCGGCGGCGGCGGTCGAGAAGGCCACGCCGGGGCGGGCCAGCAGGTAAGGCACTAGGGCCAGCAGCCGGGGCAGGTCCGCCGTCACGACGGCACCGAGGGCACCGACGAGACCAGCGCCCGGAGCCGGCGCACGACGGCGTCGCGGGCCTCGGGGGGCGACAGCACGACGGCGTCGGCGCCGAAGCCGGTCACCCGGTCGGCGAAGCGTTCAGGGTCGGAGAACCCGATGGAAAGGACGTCCCACCCGTCCCGCTCCGCCGCGACGGTCGACGCCGCCCGGCGCAGCTCCCAGCAGCTGCGGACCCGGACCCGGACCAGGGCCGTGACGGTCGGGGTGTCCTCGGCCATCCGGCGCACCATGGCCTGCAGGTCCTGCCCCGGGGGTACGACGACCCCGCCGGTCGGGCCGTCGCTGCGGACGTCCCCGACGATCCGGGACAGCCGGAAGACCCGGCTGGCCTCCCTCGCCCGGTCGTGGCCGACGAGGTACCACCGGCCGTGCCACGACACGACTCCCCAGGGCTCGACCCGTCGGGTCTCCGGGTCGGGCCGGCCGGAGGTGCGGTAGTCAAAGCGCACCGGGGTGGCGTCGCGGACCGCCCGCCAGCACGCCTCGAAGGCGGGTTCGCTCGCCCCGACGCGGGGCTCAAGGGTGCCGCTGGTCGGGGTCGCCTCGATGCCGGCGGCGCGCAGCTTGAGCAGCGCGCTCCCGACGGCGCCGGCGAGCGGAGCCGACTGCCACAGGCGCGCGGCCAGGCCGAGGGCTGCCGCCTCGTCGGGGGTGAGGACGAACTCGGGGAGCTCGTAGTCGCGGCGGGCGATCCGGTATCCGACCTCGTCATCGGACCTCGACCCCGTCCCGGTCTCCAGAGGGATGCCTAGCTCGCGCAGCTCCTCTTTATCGCGCTCGAACATGCGCCGAAAGGCCTCGTCGCTGCTCGCGTCGTAGCCCGGCACGGCCTCACCGATCTGGTGCACCGTCAGGTAGCGGCGCGTGGCCAGCAGGCAGATGACCAGGTTGAGCAGCCGCTCGGTTTTCTTCGCTGCCACCCGACCGACGCTAGCCTGCGGCCGTGCTCGACGGCGGGAGGTGCAGATGATCCGCTGGCGGCGTGGCACCGTCTCCTCCCTCGGGCGCCGCTGGCCCGGCGCGGTCGAGCTGGACGTCGACGTCGACGGTCACCCGGTGCGCGCCCTGGCCCACCCGCCGCTCGTGGGTGACCCCGCGGTCGGTGACGTGGTGCTGCTGAACGTCGGCGCACTCGACCTCGACCTCGGTACGGGGGGCTACGCCCTCGTGGTGGCCCTGCCCGACCGGCTACCCCCCGACCCCGCTGGGCCCGGGCACCTGGTGAAGGCGCGATACACCCCCTTGCAGACCGTCGTCCTCGGTGCGGACGAGCAGGGATCGCCCCATTACGCGACCCTCGCCGACGGTCCCCCTCTGCCCGGGACGCCCGTCGTCGTGGCCGACCTGCACTCCTCCCTGCCCGCTGTCCTCGTCGGCCTCGGCCCCGAGGTGCGGGTCGCCTACGTGATGACCGACGGGGGCGCGCTCCCGCTGTGGTTCTCCCGGACCGTCGCCGCCCTGGCCGATCGGCTTGCCGGCACGGTCACGGTGGGCCAGGCCTTCGGCGGCGACCTCGAGTGCGTCACGCTGCACTCGGGACTGCTGGCTGCTGTCCACGTCCTGCGCGCCGACGTGGTGGTCGTGACGCAGGGACCCGGCAACCTCGGGACGGGTACGACGTGGGGCTTCTCGGGAGTGGACACCGGCGAGGCGGTCAACGCCGCTGCGGTCGTCGGGGGACGTCCCGTCGGGGTGCTGCGCATGTCGGCGGCAGACCCCCGCGAGCGCCACCGCGGGGTCAGCCACCACTCCCGCACGGCCTACGGGCGGGTGGCCCTGGCGCCGGCCGACCTCGTCGTACCCAGGTCAGCGGCCTCGCTCGTCGACGCGTCGGACTTTCCGCAGCACCGGCTCGTCGAGGTCGACGACATCGGCCTGCTGAACGCCCTCGCCGGGTCTGCCGTACCCCTGACGACCATGGGCAGGGGGCTGGACGTCGACGCGCTGCCGTTCCTGGCGGCGGCAGCGGCCGGCCGGCACGCAGCCTCGCTGCTCGCCGACTGACTGCTGTCAGCGCGTCAGGAGGTGCCGAGGCCCGTCAGGAGACGCCGAGCAGGTCCACGACGAAGACGAGGGTCTCGTTGGGGCCGATCGCGCTGCCGGCACCACGGGCGCCGTACCCGAGGGCCGGCGGGATCGTCAGGGTGCGACGGCCGCCGACCTTCATCCCGGCGACCCCCTGGTCCCAGCCGCCGATGACCATGCCGGCTCCGAGCTGGAAGGTGAAGGGCTGCCCGCGGTCCCAGGACGCGTCGAACTGCGTGCCGGTCGACCAGGAGTGGCCGACGTACTGCATGGTGCAGGTCTTGCCGGCGACGGCCTCGGGGCCGTCACCGACGGTCTGGTCGGCGATGACGAGCTCGGTCGGCGGGTCGCCGGCGGGGATCTCGACGACGGGCTTGTCGGTCACGTGGTTCTCCTCGGTCAGGGGGCTCACAGGCTATCGACCTCCGGAGGTGCGGCTACATCGAGGCGATGAGCTTCTCGACCCGCTCGTCGACGGACCGGAAGGGGTCCTTGCACAGGACCGTGCGCTGGGCCTGGTCGTTGAGCTTGAGATGGACCCAGTCGACGGTGAAGTCGCGTCGCTTCTCCTGGGCCTTGGCGATGAACTCGCCACGCAGTCGGGCCCGGGTCGTCTGGGGTGGCAGCGACTTGGCCTGGAAGATCCGCAGGTCGGTGGTGGCCCGCTCGACCATGCCGCGCTTCTCCAGCAGGTAGTACAGACCCCGGCTGCGGTGGACGTCGTGGTAGGCGAGGTCGATCTGCGCGATGCGGGGGCTCGACAGCGCCAGGTCGTGCTTGGCCTGGTAGCGCTCGACGAGCCGGTGCTTGATCACCCAGTCGATCTCGCGGTCCACCAGGGACAGGTCACCCGTCTCGATGGCGGTCAGGGTGCGGCCCCACAGGTCCAGCACCCGCTTGACCGTGTCGTCGCCGCCACGGCGGGAGACGAAGTCGACGGCCTTGGAGTGGTACTCCCGCTGGATCTCTAGGGCGCTGGCCTCACGCCCGTTGGCGAGCTTGACCTTGCGCTGCCCGGTCAGGTCATGGCTGATCTCGCGGATCGCCCGGATGGGGTTCTCTAGCGTCAGGTCCCGCAGGACCACCCCGGCCTCGATCATCCGCAGGACGAGGTCAGCGGACCCGACCTTGAGCAAGGTCGTGGTCTCGCTCATGTTGCTGTCGCCGACGATGACGTGCAGCCGCCGGAACCGCTCGGCGTCGGCGTGCGGCTCGTCGCGGGTGTTGATGATCGGACGGCTGCGGGTAGTCGCTGAGCTGACGCCCTCCCAGATGTGCTCGGCCCGCTGGCTGACGCAGAAAACGGCGCCGCGGGGGGTCTGCAGGACCTTGCCCGCCCCCACCATGATCTGCCGGGTCACCAGGAACGGGATCAGGACGTCCGACAGCCGGCTGAACTCGCCGTGCCGCCCGACCAGGTAGTTCTCGTGGCAGCCGTAGGAGTTGCCCGCCGAGTCGGTGTTGTTCTTGAACAGGTAGACGTCGCCGGCGATCCCCTCCTCGCGCAGTCGCCGCTCGGCGTCGACGAGCAGGCCCTCGAGGATCCGCTCCCCCGCCTTGTCGTGCGTGACGAGGTCGACCACGTCGTCGCACTCGGGGGTGGCGTACTCCGGGTGGCTGCCGACGTCGAGGTAGAGGCGGGCACCGTTCTTGAGGAACACGTTGGAGCTGCGGCCCCACGAAACGACCCGCCGGAACAGGTAGCGCGCGACCTCGTCGGGGGACAGTCGGCGCTGTCCCTTGAAGGTGCAGGTCACGCCGTACTCGTTCTCGATGCCGAAAATTCTCCTCTCCATCAGCGAACTCCCGCGAACGCCAGCGGACGGCATACCTGCAGGTCAGAGGGCATGTGGCTCCCGATCTTGTTCGTTGACGTTCGTCTAAGACCGCCCAATTCGTGGCTGAGCCAGCCACGATTCTGCCACGAATGGCCGTCAAAAAAGTGATAACTTGTTTTTGTGCAGGGCCTGTTCGATATGGGTCCAACAGCCCCGGACACTGGATGACGAGGACGCCCGCCATGCCCCCTCGCGCCAGCAGCTCCCCGGTCCGCCGGCCCCGTCGGGCCGGGGTGTCCATCGAGAGCCGTCGGACGTCCGAGGGCGGCCAAAGCTTCTACGCCCGCTACACCGACCCGCGCGGCAAGCGCCACGCCGTCAAGCCCCCGGGTGGTGGCAGCTCCTGGTCGGACTGGGGCGAGGCCTTCACCGCGGCCTGTACGGCGCAGACCGAGGCCGCGCGGCTGAGCTACCGAAGCCGCGACGGTGAGCGGCTGTTGTTCGGCGACCTGGTGCGTGATCACTACCTGCCCTCGCTCCGTGACGCCTCGCCGAACACCCGGAAAAACACAGCCTCCCATCTCGGTGATGGGAGTGGCGCGGCGACGCGCAACAGTCGCTACGCGCAGCGAGCCGCCCGCAGCCAGCTGCTGTACGCCTTCGGCCACCTGCCTATCGGCAGCATCGGCCCCAGCGAGATCCAGCAGTGGATCACGCAGATGGCCGTGGACGGCTACGAGGTGTCGACAATCCGAGCCAAGCGGTCGTTGCTGCGCTCGATCCTGCGGGTCGCGGTCGACCAGGGCTGGCTCGTGCAGAACGTCGTGGAGGCCACGCGGCTGCCCAAGGCCGCCGAACGCCCCGACGAGGACCGCGTCGTTACCCCCGAGGAGTGGGCGCAGATCCGTCTGCAGCTCGCCGGCGAGGGGACGGTGCTGCTGTGCGACCTCGCCTTGGACTGCGGGCTGCGTTATGAGGAGGTCACCGCGCTGCGCCCGATGGACGTGGTCGACGGCGACAGCCGCAACGCCGACCACGTGTGGGTTCGGCAGGCCATCACCTGGCCGGGCCGGGCCTACAGCGGCAACGACGAGCCGTGGCTCGTCGGACCGACCAAGGGCAAGCGGTTCCGCAAGGTCGCGGTCTCTCCCCCGGTCTTCCAGCGTCTGCGCCTATACGTCCAGGCGCACGGACGCCACCCGCGGGCCTTGATCTTCGACTACCCGGTTCTGCGCGCCGAACATAGCCAGGCCCGTCAGGCTCGGCCGCTGCCGGAGCGCTTCCCGGCCGGGCGCTTCATCAGCCCCAGCACCGGCCGATCCGGGGAGCACGGCAAGGCGCACACGTACACCCTGGGTTGCCGCTGTCCCTACTGCCGCAACGCCAACACGGAGGCGCGGTTCTGGGCCCGCCGGGCCAAGGGCGCCCAGCCGGCCGCGCCGTGGCTCGACCCCGAGTACCTCGCCGCGCGAGGCGCCGAGGTCGATCCCGTCAGGTACGACTGGTTCAGCCGCCAGGTCTTCGGCGCGGCCGTGCGTCGCGCCGAGGTCGGCTGGACCCCGACCTTCCACGGCCTGCGGCACGGCATGGTCTCGTGGTCCTACGACGCTGGGGCCTCGCCGGCCGTCGTCCAGCGTGACGCCGGCCACGCCAGCGTCACGACGACCCAGGGCTACATGCACGTCGTCGACAAGGTCGTCGGCACCGGGCGGCTGGCAGCGATGAAGGTGATGTACGACCGGGTGCAGGCGGCCTCGCACCCCGAGGCAGTCGTCCCCGCATCTGCCTCCGGTACGACGTTGGAGCAGTTGTCCGCGGTCGTGCTGTCCAACAGCAGCCTCACCGCTGCCCAGCAGGCAGCGCTGCTGCTCGAGCTGGCCCGGCAGAGCGCGCAGCCCTGAGCCCGCGCTCCGACGTGGTCAGGTGGCCCGCCAGCCTCAGCCCGCCTGCTCGAGATGGCACAGATAGGCCTCGAGGTCGCGGCGCTGGACCCGGGTGCTGCGGCCGAGCTTGAGAGGCCGCAGCGCCCCCCGGGCCACCTCGGCGTAGAACCACGTCCGCTTCATCTTGAGCAACGCGCACACCTCATCCGGTGTCAGCAGCTCCTGAGGGTCGAAAGCTTCGCGTGCCTCGCCCAGGCGGCGGGTCATCGGCGTCGGCTTAGGCACGGAGACCACCCCGCTGCAGCGCCGTCCTGACTGCTTCTTCACGGTTGGCGTGGATGTAGGCGACGAGGTCCTTGCTGTCGATGCGTAGGTGGCTGCCGATCTTGATGAAGGTGAGGCGCTTTTGGGTGTGGAGCCGTCGGATGAAGCGGACGGAGGTCCCGAGCTGCTGGGTGGTCTGCTCGACGGTGAGCAGCATGGGCTCCTCCTTTAGGGTCTGTCGTGACCCGTCCGGGCC
>JAYTHS010000510.1:0-2682 GCA_043732345.1 Frankiales bacterium
GTCTTCGAGTACGCCCTGCTGCGGGCGATCCCGCGGGTGCAGCGCGGCGAGTCGATCAACGTCGGCGTGGTGCTCTACTCCCACGACCTGGACTACCTGGGCGCCGCGACGTACCTGGACGCCGAGCGGCTGCGGGCTCTGGACCCGGAGGTTGACCTCGCGGCCGTGCAGGAGCTGCTCGACGCCGTCTGCCGCACCTGCGAGGGAGCAGGACCGGCCGGTGCGACCCCGCTGCGGCAGCGGTTCGGCTGGCTCACCGCACCCCGCTCGACGGTCGTGCAGGCCGGCCCGATCCATCTGGGCCTGTCGGACTCCCCGGCCGCGGAGCTGGCCCGGCTGCTCGACGAGCTCGTCCGCTGACCCGCCTGTGGGCGGCAGCGCCGGCCGTCTTCGTCCTGCTGTGGAGCACCGGCTTCGTCGGGGCGAAGTACGGCCTGCCCGACGCCGACCCCTTCGTCTTCCTCGCCGTCCGGCTGGCCATCGCCGCGACCGTTCTGGGGCTGGCCGCCGCGGCCTCCGGCGTACGACTGGACCGCGGGCAGGCCGGTCGGGCCGCCGTGAGCGGACTCCTGCTCCACGCGACGTACCTCGGTGGGGTCTTCTGGGCGATCTCCCGAGGCACCCCAGCCGGTGTCTCGTCGGTGGTCGTGAGCCTGCAACCCGTCCTGGTCGCCGTCCTCGCCGGGCGGCTGCTCGGCGAGCGCCTGGCTGTCCGCCAGTGGGTCGGTCTGGTCGTCGGCGTGACCGGGGTAGCCCTCGTGCTGGCCCCCGACCTAGGAGGCGCTGTACCCGCCGCAGGGCTCCTCGCCTGCCTCGTCGCTCTGCTCGGCGGGACGGCCGGCACGCTGTGGCACAAGCGGCACGGCGACGGGATCCCCCTGCTGGCCGGCACCTGCGTGCAGTACGCCGCGGCCGGCACGGTCCTGGCGCTGCTGTCGGTGCTCACCGAGCGGCCCCGGGTGCAGTGGAGCCTTCGCTTCGTCGGGGCCTTGCTCTGGCTGGTGGTGGTGCTGTCGATCGGCGCGGTCCTGCTGCTACTGGCCCTGCTGCGGCGGGGATCGGCGGCCAGCATCTCGACCCTGCTCTACCTGGTCCCACCCGCCACAGCGGTCGAGGCTTTCCTGCTGTTCGACGAGCGACTGGCACTGCTGTCGGTGGTCGGCATCGCCGTGGCCGCGCTCGGCGTAGCGCTCGTCGTCGTCGCGCCGCGTGTCACGGCGGGCGACGTCATGCGCGTGTGAGCACAGCCGGGGGCGGCTGGCTGGCAGACTCGCCGTCATGGTCACCGCGTCCGACATCGAGGCCGCCGCCGAGCGTCTCGCCGGCGTCGCGGAGCGCACCCCGCTGCACCTCAGCGAGCGGCTGTCGGCGGCGACGGGGGCGCAGGTCTGGCTCAAGCGCGAGGACCTGCAGCCGGTCCGCTCCTACAAGGTGCGGGGCGCCTACAACCTGCTGGTGCAGCTCGACGCGCAGCAGCGCGCCAGCGGGGCCGTGTGCGCGAGCGCCGGCAACCACGGTCAGGGTGTCGCGCTCGCGGGGGCGCGCCTGGGCATCCGCACCCGCGTCTACCTGCCCCGCACGACGCCCCGCCAGAAGCGGGAGCGGATCGCCGCGCTCGGGGGCGACTGGGTGCAGGTGCGGCTGACAGGCGACACCTACGACGAGGCCGCCACCGCCGCGCTGGAGGACGTCGCGCAGAGCGGTGCGGTCTTCGTCCCCGCCTTCGACGACCCCGCCACGATCGCCGGGCAGGGCACCGTCGTGCGCGAGGTGCTGGAGCAGCTGGGGCGCGAGCCCGACCTGCTCGTCGTGCCCGTCGGGGGTGGTGGCCTGCTGGCTGGGACCCTGTCGTGGACGCTGGAGCGGTCGCCCGGTGTCTGCGTCGTCGGCGTCGAGCCCGCGGGGGCCGCCAGCATGCAGGCGGCGCTCGCCGCCGGCGCCCCCGTCCCCCTGCCGTCGCTGGACGGCTTCGTCGACGGCGCCGCCGTACGGCAGGTCGGGGTGCACACCCACGCCGTCGCGGCCCGGGCCGGGGCGCACGTCGTGTCGGTCGGCGAGGGCCGGCTCTGCACGGAGATGCTCGCGCTCTACCAGACCGAGGGGATCATCGCCGAGCCCGCCGGCGCCCTGGCCACCGCCGCGCTCGGCGACGTCGTCCCCGTCACGCCCGGGTCGACGGTCGTGTGCGTGCTGTCCGGCGGCAACAACGACGTCAGCCGGTACGCCGAGGTCGTCGAGCGGTCCCTGGTGCACGAGGGGCTCAAGCACTACTTCCTCGTCGAGTTCCCCCAGGAGCCGGGCGCGCTGCGCAGGTTTCTCGACGAGGTGCTGGGGCCCGACGACGACATCACCCAGTTCGAGTACGTCAAGCGCAACAACCGCGAGACCGGCCCCGCCCTGGTCGGGGTCGAGCTGGCCGCGCGCGAGGACCTGCCCGGGTTGCTCGCCCGCTTCGCGGCCAGCCCCGTCCGGGCCGAGCAACTGCTGCCCGGGACCTCGCTCTACAGCTTCGTGAACTGACCTGACCCTGGCGCTGCTGCAAATCAAGCTCACTCCCTGATCCAGGAAGGCACCCCATGGACTACACCGAGACCCGCGCGGCGTTCTTCACCCCGCGCCCCGACGCCGGGCCCGCGACGGGCTGGCAGTCACCGGCACGTCGGCTGCGCGACGCCCTGGAAC
>JAYTHS010000511.1:0-2680 GCA_043732345.1 Frankiales bacterium
GAGGCTGTCGTGCAGGCCCAGCAGGACGTCTGCCACCAGCCGCCAGCCCACGACGGTGGCCCTACGGCTGTACGTCGGGCTACCCCCGCGTCAGGATGCGCCGATGACGAGCCGCCAGGACCGTGGGCCGACCGCCGTCGGGCTGGCCGCGTGGGCCCGGGTCGCCGATCCGCGCTCGGCCCGTGGGACGGTCGTGCGGCAGACGACGGATCGTCCGTCAGCGAGGGGATGGCACAGCTTCGGCGAACCGGTGGTTGTGACGATGCCCATCGACGAGCCGGTGCGCTTCACCTACCGGTCCCCGGCCTGCTGGCGGATCGAGACCGCCAGCCGGCTGGTTGGGATCAGCGACGGCCCGCAGGCCGTCGGCTCGGTCGAGAGGGTGCAGACGGTGGGTGCGTGCCTGCTCGTGCTCGGCGGGCCGGCCGAGCTGCTGCACCCCGGACAACCGCCGGACCTGGTCGACCCGGTGACCGGCCCCCACGAGCTGCTCGACCGTCGCTGCTGGCGGTGGGGCGACGAGCAGACCGCGTGGTGGGTCGATGAGCAGAGCGGCTGGGGCGACGAGCAGACCGCGTGGTGGGTCGATGAGCAGAGCGGCATCCTGCTGCGGGCCGACGACCCGGGCGGCTCCACGGCATTGACCGCGCTGAAGCTCGACGTCGACCTCGACGAGGCCCTGTTCGCACTGCCGCCAGACATCCCCCCGCTCCCGCCCGAGCCGGTCGCCGAACCTTCCGTCGCGGACCTCACCGTGGTCTGGTGGCCGACCGGTTGCGGCGCCTACCCGGTCGCCGGTGACCCCGACGTCCCCGAGGTGCTGCTGGCACTCATGACCGTTGGTCCGGAGGAGTGGTTCCTCGGGATCGCCCCTACGGGTCGGCCAGCGCCGCGGCGCGAGGGCCTGCCGCACCCGGTCCTGGGACGCCGACGGATGGGCCTTTGCGCTGTCACACCCGCCGGACGTCGACGCCGGGGATCTGGACCGGGTCGCCGCCTCCGTCCCCCGGTCCTGGGCGTGACCCCGACCTGGCCCCGGCTCCTGGGGTGGATGGAGACGGTCGAGGTAGAGACCGCGACCGGTCGCTGGCGCACCCCGGACGGCGAAGGTGTGTTCACCTTCCGGGCGCCCGACACCTGGACGGGGCGCCGGATGTGGGTGGGGAGATCCAGCGCGGCGACTACGCGCGCCCGGTCGGACCGGTCACGCCAGCCGTTCACGACGGCCGGCCGTGCTGGCAGGTCGACCTCGCACCACCACCTCGCAAGCGTGGCGTCCTCACGCTTCTCGTCGACGACGAGACTGGGATCCTCCTGCGCTGCAGCAACTCCGAGGTCGGACTCCTCAGCGAGGTGCTCGATCTGGCGGTTGATTCCGTACTCGACGCCGCCCTGGCCTCGGAGGAGGCTGAGCGGGACCCGTTGCGCGAGCTGGCCCACCTGTGTCACGTCCGTCCACCGCCGACGCCGCAGTGGTTTCCCTGGCGCCGTTCGTACGCCGGAGCGCAGGACGTGCGCGAGCTCGACGACGGCGCGGTAGGCCGGGCGCCCGGTGGGGCGCCGGCCCCGGTCGGCGACCACCCGCACGTCGTACGGCTGGAACACGACGGGTGGGCGTGGGCCGTGAGCAGTCGGGAGCCGCTGGACGAGCCGTCGGCCCGGCGCGTCGTCGAGCAGGTGCGCCACGAGAGGCCCCGGCCAGCAGGGGCTTGAGCTCCACCCCCGACGGAGGCAGGGTGGGCGCATGATCCTCTCAATCGACACCGGCCCGTCGACCCCCGCCCTGCCGACGAGCACCATCGGGGAGGCCCTGGACGCCGCGGTCCGCGACCACGGCGACCGCGAAGCGCTGGTCAGCGTCGAGCAGGGCCAGCGCTTCACCTACCGCGAGCTGGGAGAGCAGGTCGACCGGCTCGCCCGGGGCCTGCTGCAGCACGGCATCGCGAGGGGCGACCGGGTCGCGATCTGGGCGCCCAACTGCACCGAGTGGGTCCTGGTGCAGCACGCCACCGCCCGGCTGGGAGCCATCCTGGTGACGGTCAACCCGGCGTACCGGGCGCATGAGCTGGCCCACGTACTTCGCCAGTCCGGCGCCCGGCTGCTGGTCAGCGCGCCGGCGTTCAAGGGCTCGGACTATCGCGCCATGGTGGTCGAGGTCGCCCCGGACCTCGATGCGGTCTACCTCGGGACCGCCGAGTGGGAAGCACTTTTCGTCGACGGCGACCCGCTCCCCGACTTCGGGCTGAGCCCCGACGACCCCATCAACATCCAGTACACCAGCGGCACCACCGGCTTCCCCAAGGGCGCGACGCTGAGCCACCGCAACATCCTGGGCAACGGCTTTCTCGTCGGCCAGGGCTGCGGCTACACCGAGGCTGACCGCATCTGCGTGCCCGTGCCCTTCTACCACTGCTTCGGCATGGTCATGGGCAACCTGGCGGCCCTCACGCACGCCGCCTGCGTGGTCATCCCGGCGCCGTCGTTCGACCCGCGGGCGACCCTCGCCGCCGTGCAGGCCGAGCGCTGCACGAGCCTGTACGGCGTCCCGACGATGTTCATCGCCGAGCTGCCCGACCTCCCGGCGTACGACGTGAGCTCGCTGCGGACCGGGATCATGGCGGGCAGCCCCTGTCCCGTCGAGGTGATGAAGCAGGTCCAGCAGTTCATGCCGGAGGTGACC
>JAYTHS010000512.1:0-2675 GCA_043732345.1 Frankiales bacterium
CGCGACGTACCTGGCGGTACCGCCCCGCAGGTCGAGGAGGTCCTTACCGATCCTGGCCACCGAGGGCAGGGCCACGCGAGCACCCTGGTCCGCCACGCCGTGCACCTGGCGAGGCGTCATGGTGCTGAGGTCGTCTTCCTGCTCGCCGACGCCGACGACTGGCCACAGCAGCTCTACCGGCGGCTGAGCTTCACCGACAACGCCCGCACCAGCCAGTTCGCGCGCTGACCCGGTACCGGCTGAGTCGGCCGCGCTGCCCCCTTGCTCACGGTGTGACGCGCACCGCTCCACGAGGCCGGGCACCGGCCCGCTCGCTACCCTTGGGAAGTGAAAACTGTCTCCGGGAAGACCGACCGCATCGTCATCGTCGGCGCGGGGTTGGCGGGCCTGTCCGCCGCGCTGCGCCTCGTCGGAGCCGGGCGCGAGGTGACCGTCGTGGAGCGCGAGCAGATCCCCGGCGGTCGCAACGGCCTGATCGAGGATGCCGGTTACTCCTTCGACACGGGCCCGACCGTGCTGACCATGCCCGACCTGATCGCTGACGCACTCGACTGCGTCGGGGAGAAGCTCGAGGACTGGCTCGAGCTCGAGCCGGTCGACCCCCTCTACCGGGCCTTTTACGCGGACGGGTCCTCGCTGGACGTCAAGAGCGACGTCGGCGAGATGGCCGAGGAGGTCCGCAAGGTCTGCGGCGGAGCTGAGGCGCAGGGCTACATGGACTACGTCGATTTCGTCTCCAAGCTCTACCGCTACGAGATGAAGGACTTCATCGACCGCAACATCGACTCGCCCTTTGACCTGCTGACGCCCAACCTGGCCCGCCTGGTCGCCATCGGCGGATTCCGCAAGCTCGCCCCGAAGGTCAACAGCTACCTCAAGGACCCCCGCACCCAGCGGGTGCTGTCCTTCCAGTCGATGTACGCCGGGCTGTCGCCCTACGACGCGCTCGCCATCTACGCCGTCATCGCCTACATGGACAGCGTCGCGGGCGTCTTCTTCCCCAAAGGGGGCATGCACGCCGTCCCGCGCGCCCTCGCGGGTGCGGCCGAGAAGCACGGCGTGCAGTTTCGGTACGGCGAGTCCGTCACCCGGGTCCTCGTCGAGCACGGCCGGGCCGTCGGCGTCGAGACCGCCTCGGGTGAGCGCATCTCGGCCGACGTCGTCGTACTCAACCCCGACCTGCCTGTGGCCTACCGCGACCTGCTGCCTGCCGAGGTGATGCCTCGACGGGTCAAGAGCCTGACCTACTCGCCCAGCTGCTTCCTCATGCTCAGCGGCAGCTCCGCGTCGTACAGCAAGATCGCGCACCACAACATCCACTTCGGCAAGGCCTGGCAAGGCGTGTTCACCGACCTCATCGACCGCCAGCAGCTCATGGGCGACCCATCGGTCCTGGTCACCAACCCGACCCGCTCGGACCCGTCGCTCGCGCCAGACGGCAAGCACATCTACTACGTGCTGTTCCCGACGCCCAACACCAGCGCCGGCATCGACTGGGACGTCGTGGGTCCGCGCTACCGCGACGAGTGCGTCGCCCGGCTCGAAACCCTGGGCTACGTCGGCTTCGGTGACGCCGTCGAGGTCGAGCACCTCACCACGCCAGCCGACTGGAAGAGCCGCGGCATGGAGCAGGGCGCACCCTTCGCCAGCGCCCACTCGTTCTTCCAGACCGGCCCGTTCCGACCGGGCAACCTGCCGTCCAAGGTCGACGGTGTGGTCTTCGCCGGATCGGGAACACAGCCTGGTGTGGGAGTCCCGATGGTGCTGATCAGCGGACGCCTTGCGGCCGAGCGCATTCTGGGCAAGGACAAGAGCTACCGGTCACGGGCGCTGTCGCTGTCCTCAGAGCGGGGCTCCGCACCCGTGAGACCGTGACCTCAGGATGACGCTGCCGCACCTGGAGTTCGGGATCTCCCGACGGGTGCTCGGGGCAGGCGTCACGGGAACGCTCCTGCTTGCGGTCGGTGGCGTCGGGGTCGGTGCCCTCCCCCGCCACAAGGACGCCGTGGCAGCCCTGCTCGGACTCCAGTCCTTGCACCGGACCTTCGCGGGACGCACCGTCGCGCTGGGCCTCGTCGTCGCCGGGGTCCTGCTGCTGTCTGCGGCGTGGTGGCGTGTCGGGCAGCAGCTGTCCCTGCTGACCCCCCGCAACGTCCTGCTCATCGCCGGGTTGTGGTCGCTGCCCCTGCTGCTGGCCCCTCCGATGTTCAGCAGGGACGTCTACGCCTACGCCGGTCAGGGGCACCTGGTGGCCAGTGGCGTCGACCCCTACGTCTGGGGCCCTGCCTACCTGAACGACAAGTTCTCCGCCTCCGTCGACAGCATCTGGCAGTGGACGCCTTCGCCGTACGGGCCGGTGTTCCTGTGGATAGCAGGCCGGGTCGTCGCGCTGGCCGGCAACCACGTCGTCCCGGCGATCGTGATGCTCCGGCTGCTGGCGGTGGCTGGGCTGCTGCTCGTCGCCTGGGCCCTGCCGCGGCTCGCCCGGGCGCACGGCGTCCCGGCGCAACGCGCGCTGTGGCTCGGCGTGGCCAATCCCTTCGTGCTCATCCACGGCATCGGCGGCGCCCACAACGACGCCCTGATGGTCGGACTGCTTGTCGCCGGGCTCGCCGTCGCCGGACGCGACCCGACGGCCCGTCGGCTGGTCCTGGCCACCGTCATCGTCAGCACCG
>JAYTHS010000513.1:0-8862 GCA_043732345.1 Frankiales bacterium
ACGCGGCGCCGTACGCGTGGACCAGGGCGTAGCCGAGCTGGCCGCCCTCGTGGATCGACCCGGGAGTCTCAGGTGCCACGTGGCTGGGAATGCCACCAGAGAGGGAGAACTGGCGGAACAATGCCCGCATCCCGTCCTCGTCCTGGCTGATGGTCGAGTAGACCTGGCTGTAGTGCTTTCGAGGTAGGCGTTGGCCACCAGCCCCGGACCGCCGTGCCCTGGTCCGGTCACGAACAGCACGTCGAGGTCGCGGGCCGCGATGACCCGGTAGAGGTGGGCCTAGAGCAGGTTGAGCCCTAGCGTGGTTCCCCAGTGGCCCAGCAGCCGCGGCTTGACGTGCTCGGCAAGCAGCGGCTCGTGCAGCAGCGGGTTGTCCATCAGGTAGATCTGCCCGACCGACAGGTAGTTCGCCGCACGCCACCAGGCGTCGATCAGTGCGAGCACGCGTGCCGGGGGTGACGGGGTGCGCGCACTGCTGGAGGTCACGTGAGGTCCCTCGCCAGGACGAGCACGGACCGGTGGGCGGCCGCGTGCCGCACTCGCCTTCATGGGATCTGGCGACGGACCACGTGACGCCACCGGCGGAGCCCTTCTCGGGCGACGGACGGGCAGACCGGGTCGGGGGGATCATCCTGGAGCCTCAGGCCGTCGTGGCGGCGATGAGCTGCTGGTCGTCGAGCCGCTCGGTGCCGGCACGCACGACCACCAGCGCACCTCGAGAGTGCTGGGCGCACTGCGTCGCCACGGAGCCGAGCAGCAGGCTCCGGAAGCCGCCCCGACCGCGGGACCCGAGCACCAGCAGGTCGTCGGTGCCGGCCTCGGCGAGCAGCACCTCGGCCGCTGATCCGTCGCGCACCTGCGTGCTCACCGCGACGTCGTCCGGACTGCTCCTGATCTCGGCCACCTCGCCGTCCAACCACTCCTGCAGCTCCTCGGCGTACGCCGGGTAGAGGTCGGCTGCCGGCATCTGCCCCGCGAGCCGCGTGAGCCGCAATGCGTGCACGACGACCAGCGGACAGCGGTGGCGGCGGGCCGCGTCCAGAGCCCAGCGCAGGGCTGACCGTGAGCACGGCGAGTCGTCGAACCCGACCACCACCCGCCCGAACGGGCCGTCGGCCGCCGTGGTCGGGACCACCATGACGGGGCAGCCAGCGTGGTGGAGCGCGTAGCCCGTCGACGAGCCGAGCAGGGCACTGCCCAGGCCACCGTGGCTGCGCCCGCCGACGACGAGCAGGCCGCTCTCGGCAGCGGCGCGCACGAGGACGTCACCGGCGAAGCCCTCCGATCCCTCGGCGGTGGCGATCACCTCGCCGGCCCCGGCGTGCGCCCTACGTCCCTGCGCCAGGGCCTGGTCGGCGACGTCCTTTGCCCAGCGGTCCTGCTCCTGTGCCGACGGTATTCTTGTCCAACCGTCCGCCGAGGGTCCGGCCCCCCATGCCGGTGTCGACCAGGTGTGGATGGCCCTGACGACCCGGTGGGTGCTGGCCCCTTCCGCCATCGCGCGGCGCAGGACGTGGTCTGAGCCCGTGGAGGAGCCCACTCCGATGACGATGTTGCGCGCGATGGAACCTGAAGGGCGGGTAGTGGTCACGGATCGACGCTGACGTCGGCCCCGCCCAACCGACAGGGCCATAGGTCCCCCATACCCGACCGTTCTGACCGGCGACACGTCCTGCTGCAGTGCTCGATGGATCGCTGTGCTCCGGCGAGGCTCACGCACCCGAGGCGTGTGTAAGGCTCCCGACACCGGCGGTGATGAGCATCGCGAAGCTCCCGCCCAGCAGTACCCGCAGGGTGGGGCGGAGCAGGACCCCGCCGGCGGCCCGCGCTCCCAGCAGTCCGGCTCCCGTGAGCCCGAGGAGCGTCACCACCACGATGAGAGGGAGCCGACTGCTGCTGCTCGAGGCAAGGAGCCCCAGGAAGGGCACGAGGCCACCGAGCAGGAAGCTGCTGGCGGAGGCCATCGCGGCCTGGACCGGACGGGCCTGGCTGTGCTCGCTGTGGCCCAGCTCGTCACGCAGGTGCGCGACGACGGGGTCCTTGCTGTGGAGGGCGTCGGCGACCCGCTCGGCAAGGTCCTGGGCCAGCCCGCGGCCCCGGTAGATCTGCACGAGTTCATCGCGCTCGGCCGCGGGGTAGGCGCGGTGCTCAGCGGTCTCCCGTGCGCGATCGGCCGCCTCGACGTCGCTCTGCGAGCTCACCGACACGTACTCGCCGGTGGCCATGGCGAGCGAGCCCGCGGCGACGCCGGCAATCCCCGCAGTGAGGATTGCACCGGACCCGGCACCGCTGGATGCGACACCGACCATCAGGCTCGCCGTGGACACCAGACCGTCGTTGGCGCCGAGCACGGCGGCCCGGAGCCATCCCGAGCGCCCAGCAGCGTGGCCTTCCTGGTCATGCCCCAGCAGCGCTTCCCTCACGGTCTGACCGTATCCACAGGTACGGGCGTGCCCGGCAGGGTCGACGTGCCTACGGACGAGGAACGTCGGCCCCTGGCGGGTGCCCACCTCGTGTGCTCCCTGCGGCCGTTTCACACGGCGAGCTGTACGAGTACGTCGGGCGGGTGGGTGAGGGTGTTGTGCACGGTGCAGTGCGAGGCGACGGCGAGCAGTGCCTGCCGCTTGTCCTCCGGCACGCCGTCGGGCAGCGTAAGGGTGATCGTCATGCTGGCCACGCGCGAGGGCTTGGCGCCGGACGTGGCCTGTGCGGTGACGACGAGGCCGTCCTGGAGGAGGTCGTGGCGACGGAGGTGTCGGCGTTCGTAGAACGCGACGCAGGAGGCGAGGCTGGCAACGAACAGCTCCGAGGGGCTGGGAGCGGTGTCGGTGCCGTCATCGGGCTCGGGCTGGTCGACGTGGAGGACATGACCGCGTATGGCGATGGCGAAGCGGTCGCCGCGGTGGTGCGTCACGGTCACGGCGGGCATCACGAGAGCGCCGTGGGCAGTTGTGCGAGTGCTGTGCTGAGGCGGAGCCCGGCCTCGTCGGCGATGGCCTTCAGCCCCGGCTTGCCGACCACGGTGACCAGCAGCTGCGGGTCCATGGCCTGCACGATCGTTGCGCCGTCCTGGGTGCGAACGGTGACGTTGCACGGCAGCAGCAGCCCGATCGCCGGGTCGAGAGCCAGGGCTTGGTGCGCCAGGGAGGAGTTGCAGGCGCCCAGGATCAGGTACGGCTCGACGTCCACGTCCAGCTTGGCTTTCATCGTGGCCTGCACGTCGATCTGGGTGAGGATCCCGAAGCCCTGGTCGTCGAGAGCCTGTCGGACCTGGGTAACAGCCTCGGCGAAGTCGAGGCGGGTCGTGGTGGTGAGTGCGATCTCCATGCCCATCACCCTAGTACCCCCAGGGGTATCATGACAAGTACCCGGCGGGGTATATTAATGTTGTGGTCAATGTTCATCACGAGGAGACCCGATGCAGCTCGACCCGGACGCGACGAAGAGGGCGATCTCCCGGCTGCGCCGCACCGAAGGACAGATCGGTGGGGTGATCCGGATGCTGGAGCAGGGTCGGGAGTGCAAGGACGTGGTCACCCAGCTCGCGGCCGTCTCACGGGCCTTGGACAAGGCCGGGTTCAGCGTCGTGGCCAGCGGGCTGAAGCAGTGTTTGGCCGACCCCGGTGCCGAGCTTGACGTCGCCGAGATGGAGAAGCTCTTCCTCTCTCTGGCCTGACCATGACGCACGAGCTGATGAGCAGTGTGACGACCTTCGCTCACCTTCCTCTTGGCTGAACTCGTTCGGCGCCCCGCGTTCGCTGGGGACCAGCCGGCGCCGAGCCGCAGCGCAGCTCGCGGGATCCTGGACGAGCGCCTCGTCCGTGGCGAGCTGAGCCCCACCGAGTACCGGGATCGGCGCGAGCCCCTGCACGAACCCCTCTGACGCAGCCCCCTCGACCCACCCCTGAGGGCGCGCGGCGGGCACGTTCGCGAACCGTCGCGGTGGGCGAGGAAGCGTGTTGTGGGGACCGGACTCCGCCGAGGCGTCCTACGTCGTTCTTGGGGTGAGTGACGGGGCTCGAACCCGCGACAACCGGGATCACAACCCGGTGCTCTACCAGCTGAGCTACACCCACCATGGTGCTGGGTGAGCCTAGCCGACCATGGTGGGACTGGAGGATTCCTCCAACGACTGGTGGCAGACCCGGTACACAGCAGACGGCGCGGGAGCGTCGTAGGGCGGGGAGGCTGGTGTCGTGGACAACCCTGAGCTTGTTGAGCACCTGACCGCCCGGCTGGAGGTGGGCCTTGCCCTGCACCTGAGCCGCGCCCAGGACTGGTACCCGCACACCTACGTGCCGTGGTCGCAGGCCAAGGACTTCGCCGAGCTGCCGTGGGAGGAGGCGCAGAGCCGCCTCGCGCCGCCGGTGCGCGCCAGCGTCGCGCTGAATTTGCTCACCGAGGACAACCTGCCCGGCTACCACGGCGAGCTCAGCCGGCTGCTCGGCGGGGGCGAGCTGTGGAAGACCTGGTTGGACCGCTGGACGGCCGAGGAGGGCCGGCATGCGATCGCGCTGCGCGACTACCTCACCGTGACCCGGGCGGTCGACCCCGTGGCCCTCGAGCAGGACCGGATGGCCACGGTGTCAAATGGTTTCAGCGCCGGGGAGCGTGACGGTCTGCGCGTCATCGCCTATGTCGCGATGCAGGAGCTGGCGACCCGCGTGGCGCACCGGGGTACCGGGCTGCTGAGTGAGGACGAGGGTCTGGACCGGCTGCTGGCCCGCATCAGCGCCGACGAGAACCTGCACATGGTGCTCTACCGCGACCTGTTCATGGCGGCCGTGGAAGTCGACCCGGCAGCGGCGCTGCACGCCCTCGTCGAGGAGGTGGCCGGCTTCACCATGCCCGGCACCGGCATCCCCGGCTTCGTCCGGCGGGCGGCCGTGGTCGCGCGGGCCGGGATCTACGACCTGCGGGTGCACCGCGACCAGGTCGTCGCACCGCTCATCCGGCACTGGAAGGTCCTGGAGCGCGACCTGCCGCCGGCCGCGGAGGTCGAGCGCGATCGCCTCGTGGCGGTCCTTGCCGAGCTGGACCGCCGGGCCGACCGGGTCAGGCCGAAGGAGCTGGTGGCATCGCGTTGACCGGTCCGGTCACCCGCAGGGCCGCAGCCTGGGCCTGCTCGGACGTCGGGCCGGGCTGCGGCACGAAGATGGCCTCCCGGTAGTACTTCAGCTCCTGGATGCTCTCCCGGATGTCGGCGAGGGCACGGTGCCCGCCGGCCTTGACAGGCGCGTTGAAGTAAGCCCGTGGGTACCACCGGCGAGCCAGCTCCTTCACGCTCGAGACGTCGACCATCCGGTAGTGCAGGAAGGCGTCGAGCTCGGCCATGTCACGGGTGATGAAGCCCCGGTCGGTCCCGATCGAGTTGCCGCACAGCGGGGCCTTGCGCGGCTCGGCGATCCACTGCTTCAGATAGGCCAAGACATGCTCCTCGGCCTCCCGCACGGTCACTGTCGAGGCGAGGACCTCCGCGGTGAGGCCCGAGGAGCCGTGCATCTCCTGCACGACGGGAGGCATCCGCTCGAGCTGCTCGGCCGTCGCCCCGATCACGATGTCGACGCCCTCGCCCAGGATGGTCAGCTCACTGTCGGTGACCAGCGCCGCGATCTCGACGAGCAGGTCTGATCCGAGCTCCAGGCCCGTCATCTCGCAGTCGATCCAGACCAGCCGGTCCTTGGTGCCCTCGTTGTCTGCCACGCGTCCACCTTAGGAGGGTGGAGGGGGGGTACGGCGGGCCCGGTGTCCTCTAAGGGCCGATCATGACTGACGGCACCGCCGCCGTCCTGGCCTCGGCCTACGCCTTCGCCGGTCCCGCGCTGGAGCTCGGGGCCCTCGTGCTGAAGGGGACCGCTCACCCGGACCCCCGGATCCGCGTACCGCTGTCCATGCTCAACCGCCACGGGCTGGTGGCTGGTGCGACCGGGACGGGCAAGACCAAAACGCTCCAGCTCATGGCGGAGCAGCTGTCGGCGGCCGGGGTGCCGGTCTTCCTGGCCGACATCAAGGGCGACGTCTCCGGCATGGCGGCTCCCGGAGTGGCGAGCGACCGCATCACCCAGCGCGCCACCGGGACCGACTGGCAGGCGACCGGCTTCCCGGCGGAGTTCCTCAACCTCGGAGGTCAGTGCGGGACCGGGATCCCCGTCCGGGCGACGATGACCACCTTCGGCCCGGTCCTGCTGTCCAAGGTGCTGGGCCTGAACGAGACGCAGGAGTCGAGCCTCGGGCTGGTCTTCCACGTCGCCGACAGGGCGGGGCTGCCGCTGCTGGATCTCAAGGACCTGAGGGCCGTCATCAGCCACCTCACGAGCGACGAGGGCAAGGATGACCTGAAGGAGCTCGGGGGGCTGTCCCCGGCCACGGCCGGGGTGATCCTGCGCGAGCTGATCGGGCTGGAGGACAACGGCGGCGATGCCTTTTTCGGGGAGCCCGAGTTCGACTCGCACGACCTGCTCCGGCTCGCTCCCGACGGCCGCGGGATTCTGTCGATCATGGAGCTCCAGGGGCTCCAGGCGTCACCGCAGCTGTTCTCCACCTTCCTCATGTGGCTGCTCGCCGACCTGTTCCACGACCTGCCGGAGATGGGCGACGTCGACAAGCCCAAGCTGGTGTTCTCCTTCGACGAGGCCCACCTGCTGTTCGACGGGGCGAGCAAGGCGTTCCTGGACGCCGTCGCGCAGACGGTTCGGCTGATCCGGTCCAAGGGCGTCGGCGTCTTCTTCGTCACCCAGACCCCCAAGGACGTGCCCGGCGATGTCCTCGCGCAGCTCGGCAACCGGGTCCAGCACGCCCTGCGGGCCTTCACCCCCGACGACGCCAAGACGCTGAAGGCCACGGTCGGCACGTTCCCCAAGAGCGAGGTGTACGCCGACCTCGGCGAGCTGCTCACGACCCTTGGCATCGGCGAGGCGGTCGTGACGATCCTGTCGGAGAACGGCGCCCCCACCCCGGTCGCGTGGACCCGCATGCGGCCCCCGTCGTCCCTCATGGCCCAGCTGGGCCCCGCCCAGCAGACCGCCCTGGTCGCCGCGTCGCCGCTGCAGACGGAGTACGGCGCGCCGGTCGACCGCGACTCGGCGTACGAGCGGTTGCTGGCCAAGGTGGCGCCGGCTGCTGCCGAGCAGCCGGCCCCGACGGCTCGACCCGGACAGGGCGGCGGACAGGGCGGGGAGGTCGCGGCGGGGGTCGGCGGCGCGCTGGCCGGGGTGCTCGGCTCGAGTATCTTCCGGAGCTTCGCCCGCTCCGCCGCCTCAGCGGCCGGCCGGTGAGGCGGCCGGGAGCTGTTCGGGACGGCTCCCCGGCCCACCACCCGCCGGCGCAGATAGCCCCGCCAGGGGCGGTGCAAACGAGGCGGAGAGCGCCCCCGGGTCGTCCGCAGCTGGGAACCCGCCGGAAACACAGGGGTCATCTGGCGGGAACCCGGGCTGACTAGCGTCGAAAACGCCGACCACGGACACCCTGGAGACCGCTATGGCCTACCCCGCGCCCGCCCTCGCCCGTCGTACGCCCGTCAGACCCCTGCTGCGATCGGTCGTGGACCACGGACACGACTTCGCCGGTCGCGCCGCTGCCGCGGGAGTCGTCCTCGCCGCACCGCTGGTGACCGGCGGGCTGCTCGTGGACCTCCCCGGGTACGGGGTGACTCTCGACGGTGAGCCCCTGGAGCTCTCGCCCCGCCAGGTGGAGCTGCTCGCGCTGTTCCTGGCTTGCCCCCGCAAGGTCTGGTCCCGTGACCAGCTGCACTGGGTGTGCTGGGGGGACACCTCCGCCTCCCGGCGGGTCGACGTGCAGCTGTGCCGGTTGCGGACCAAGACCGGGCTGGACCTGTTCCGCAACGTGCGGGACCGCGGCTGGGCCCTGCGCCCGGGCGCCGGTGAGCGGGTCCTGGGCAGCGACGGCACCTGAGCCCGCCCGGGAGCACCGACTGCCAGGCAACCCACAGGTGCCGGCAGCGCTGCTCACAGGTGCGGAGCGCAGGCTGAGGTTCACCCCGAGAAGGAGAACCCCATGCGAAAGCGCACAGCAGCACTCGTCCTGTCCGGTTCGCTCGTGACCGGCGTCGTCGGCGCCGCCGCCCTGACCCCCGCGTCTGCCGCGACCTCCACCAACCCCGTCAGCTCCCGGCTCGCCGAGCTCAAGAACGCCCTGTCAGGGCTCGTCACCGACGGGACCCTCACCCAGGCGCAGGCCGACAAGGTCGCCACCACCCTGGACAGCATGCGCCCGGACCGCCACCGCGGCGGCCGTCACGGTGGCCTGCGACGCGAGATCTTTGCCCAGGAGGCAGTCGCGGCCGCCAAGACGCTGGGGCTGACGCCTGCCCAGCTGCGCGCCCAGCTGCAGTCCGGCAAGAGCCTCGCCCAGGTGGCCGCGGCCCAAAAGATCAGCGTCACGACGCTGGTCGATGCGCTCGTGGCCGTCGCGAAGGACCAGCTGGCCGTGGACGTCAAGGCCGGCCGGCTCACCCAGGCGCGCGCCGACACGATCAGCGCCGGTCTGCGGCAGCGCATCACCGACCACGTCAGCCACGTCCGGTCGGCCGGCGGCCCTGACGGCTCCGATGGACGCGGCGGCCCTGACGGCCACGATGGACGCGGCGGCACCGGGGCGGACGGGGCGGACGAGGACGGCCCCGACGGTCCCCCGCCGGTGCTCGGCAGCGCGACACCCGGCAGCACGACACGCGGCACCACGACACCCGGGGCCACCGCGCCCAGCAGCCTGCAGCGCTAGGAGCGTGGGTACATATTCCAAAACTCCGCATTTTGAGGGCACATGTGGTGTGCCCAGGGCACCCCGACCTCACGATGTTGTGGTCCGGTGACCTCCAATCCGATTTCGGACCCACGCTCCTAG
>JAYTHS010000514.1:0-2620 GCA_043732345.1 Frankiales bacterium
CCCGGTGTGAACGGGACGCTCTTCCACTGAGCCACAGGACCGTGCGGACCAGGCGGTGCGACAGCCCTACCGAACGTGCGGGCGAACGCTAACACGGTCTGGAGAGGGTCACGCGCAAACGCCTGACGTCCCGGGGCGTCAACCGAGGATCGGCGAGGCCAGCCAGCTCGAGTGCCAGCCGACCCACCCGGCGACGAGGTGCACGGTACCCAGCAGCCAGAGGGTGACGAGCACGACTGCTGCCGTGGCGAGCACGACCAGGCCCTGGACTGCGCGGGTCTGCCGGCCCAACCAACGCGTCCACGCGTGGTAGCGATGCGTGACGAAGCTCAGGGCGTCTTGCGCCCGATCGAACTCTGTGGCCAGGATTGCGAGCCCGGCGAGCACGATGAGCCAGCCTGGACCCGGGTAGGGAATCGCCACGATGCCCACCAAGAGGACGACCGTGCCAACGACCCCCACCCCCACCCGGTAGACCAGGTTCCGTGCTGGCTTGTGACGGATGTTCTCCCGCCACTGCTGGCGACCCGTCAACCCCGCGCCGTCACGGTGTGGCTCGCCGGCCGAGATGTCGCTCGTGTCGCTCATGTCCTAGATGGTGCCTGACGATCCGATCACGGTCGACGGGGCGACCGGTACGACCTGGTCGGACTCGACGGACAGCGCATAGCCGGAGAAACCCGCGGACTGTCCTGACCCCTGCGGCTGCAGGTCAGCGGCGACACCGTCGCCGACGGTGACCTTGCCGAGTGCGATGGGCGCGCCCTTGGCACCGCCGGTGCCCCAGAGCCAGTACGCCTTCCCGGTGGGCGCGGAGGGCATCGACAGCGGGACCACCGACGCCATGGCGCCGTCGCTGAGCACCACGGCCATCACCTGCCCGGACGCCGAGCCGGTGATCGGGGTGGAGTGCACGGAAGCGTTGGAGAGTGCGGGCAGCGCAGACTGGGTGGCCGAGGAGCCTGCGCCGACGAGCGCGTTACCGGCCCAGCCCGCACCGAAGGCGATTATCCCGACGGCCGCCGCCGCGACGAGCACCCGGTGGATGCGCGGAGTGGTCCGGCCCGGTAGCGGCGCGGTGTTGGCTGCCGCCGTGTCGCCCACGATCTCCGGTCGACGTAGTGACGGGACCTCGTGTATCGCGGCCAATCTCCTGGTGGGTTGCTGGGCTCGTGCCGCCGCCAGGATCGCGGCTCGCAGCCGCGGTGGCGGATCGAGCTGCTGGACGCCCTCGCCGAGCAGCGCCGCGACGGCCTCGGTGCTGCGGACGCGCTGCTCGCAGTCCTTGCAGTGCGGCAGGTGCTTGGCGAAGCCGGCCTCCTCCTCGGGCTCCAAGGCGTGCAGTGCCCAGCCGACGGCGACGTCGCGCTGCGCGCACTCCTGGTGGTGTAACTCGTTCATCGGAGCACCTCCCCTTCGGTGGAGCGGGCCGCTGCGATGCCGAAGTCGACAGACAATGGCCCGAGCGCGGACCGTAGCCGGGCCCCTGCGGCGAACATCCGGGACTTGACCGTGCCCAGCGGGACTCCCACCAGGGCTGCGACCTCGCGCTGGGTGTACCCCCCGTAGTAGGCCAACATCATCGCCGTCCGTTGCTCGGTGGGCAGGTCGCGTAGCGCGTTGCGGACGTCACCGGCCACCACGGCGCCGATCGCGTCCACGTCGGCACCCGGGGTCTCGGGCGCGAGCCGGTCCGTGGTCTCGTCGTCCATGGCGACCTGGCGGCGGCGGTGCACGCCTTCGCGACGGACTGCGTCCACCGCCTTGTGGTGCACGAGGGTCAGCAGCCAGGACGAGAACGCGCCCCGGTCGGCAACATATTTCGATGGATCGCGCCAGACGGCGAGAAAGACCTCTTGGACGACATCCTCGGCCAGCAGCTCGTCGACGCAGATGCGCCGGGCGAGCGAGTAGGCGGGACGGGAATAACGGTCGTACAGCTGCGCGAGTGCGGACTCGTCGCCGGCGGCAAGGCGGGAGACGAGCAGTACGTCCTCCGACGCACGCTCGACCATGGCCGACGATGGCGCGGCTCGCGTTCCACGGGCCCTTCGAGCGGGCGCGGCGCTGTCGGACGGGCCAGGAACGTCGACATCAGCCACAGGTTGGGTCCTCACGTCTGGTCCTTCGCAGCACGACCACCGACGGTTCACCTCGACTTCACCGGTCGGATGGACGGCTGCGTAGTCAACCCGTCACATTAGGCTATCGGCAAGATCAGCACCGGGGCTGCCTCGGCTCTCCCGGTGCCTGCAGTGCTCGCGCCCGAGCCGGACGGGCGAGGCAGATCAGACGCCAGGCAAGCTGCGGCCAGGATGCCGGCCTGGAGGCTCCGTCGGCCGTTGTTCACCGGAGATCCAGCCGTCGACCAGCGTGCTGACGGCCGGCGAGCCGGACCTGGCCACGGCCCTGACCACGCCACCCACCATGACGACCCTTGGGTACGTACGCACCCGGTTTGGTTGCGGTCCGGCACCTCGGTTAGGGTTCCTCCCAGCGCAGGCCGACGCGGGAACAAGCGGCGGGCAGCGAGTGCGGATGTAGCGCAGTTGGTAGCGCACAACCTTGCCAAGGTTGGGGTCGCGGGTTCGAATCCCGTCATCCGCTCGAAGAGTCGATC
>JAYTHS010000515.1:0-2610 GCA_043732345.1 Frankiales bacterium
GACGGCCGGCCCTACGTCGACCTGCTCGCGGGCATCGCCGTCAACGCCCTCGGCCACGCCCACCCTGCGGTCGTCGAGGCGGTCTGCCGCCAGGTCGGCCAGCTCGGCCACACCAGCAACCTCGCGGCCCACGACCCGGGCGTCCGCCTGGCCGAGCGGCTCCAGCAGCTGATGGGCACCGAGACCACGCGGGTCCTGTTCACCAACTCTGGTGCCGAGGCCAACGAGGCGGCGCTCAAGATCAGCCGCCGGCTCCGGCCCGGCGGTGGGTGGGTCGCGGCCGAGGGGGCCTTCCACGGGCGGACCCTGGGCGCGCTCGCCATCACCGGCCAGCTCGCCAAGCGGGCCCCCTTCGAGCCGCTCCCCGGCCCGGTCACCTTCGTGCCGTACGGCGACGACGACGCGCTGGCGGCCGTCACCGAGGACACCGCGAGCCTGGTGCTGGAGCCCGTCCTGGGGGAGGCCGGCGTGGTCGTGCCTCCGGCGGGCTACCTCGAGGCGGCCCGGGCCGTCTGCGACGCGACCGGCGCCCTGCTGCACCTCGACGAGGTCCAGGGCGGCATCGGCCGAGCGGGCGGCTGGCTGGCCAGCCAGGTGACCGCACCAGGTGTCCGCGGCGACGTCGTGACGCTCGCCAAGGGTCTCGGCGGCGGCCTGCCGCTGGGGGCCGTGCTCGCCGACGGGCGCGCCGCCACGGCCCTGGCCCGGGGAGACCACGGGACGACCTTCGGGGGCAACCCGGTCGCCTGCGCTGCCGCGCTCGCGGTCCTCGAGGTCGTCGAGCAGGAGGGCCTCCTGCAGGCCAGCACCGATCTGGGGCAGCACCTGCGCGACGCCGTCACGGCGCTGGACCACCCGCTGGTCAGCCACGTGCGCGGCATCGGCCTGTGGCTCGGCATCGTGCTCACCGAGCCGGTTGCGGGGGCGGCCGAGCACGCTGCACGCCGTGCCGGGTTCCTGCTCAACGCCTGCGCCCCGGACGTGCTGCGCCTCGCCCCACCGCTGGTCGTCACGCGGGCCCAGCTCGACGCGTTCCTGGCGGCCCTCCCGGGCGTGCTCGACCTCGCTATGGTCACTCCATGACTGCGCCCGGTGACCCCCAGTGAGCACGACCCGCGTCCTCGTCGTCGAGGACGACCCGTCGGTCCGGGGACTGCTCCAGACCCTGCTCTCGGCCGAGGGCTACGACGTGACCACCGCCTCCGACGGCCTCGCCGGCCTGATCAAGGCGGCGTCTGTCCACCCGGCGCTCATGCTTCTGGACCTGATGATGCCGGACCTGGGCGGCGTGCGGGTCCTCGAGGAGGTCCGCCAGGACCCCGAGCTCGCCCAGACGCCCGTCATCGTGGTGACCGGCAAGGTCGACGCCGTCCCGGGGATGCGGGCCTTGCTCGGTGCGGACCGCGTCTTCGTCAAGCCCTTCGCAGTTGCGGAGCTGCTGACCAAGGTCGCCGAGATCACCGGTGGACCGGAGGCCGGCGCGTGACCCGCCACTTCCTCGCCGACGACGACCTGACGCCCGACGAGCAGTCGACCGTCCTGGACCTCGCCGCCCGGCTCAAGACCCAGCGGTACGACGGCCCCCGCCCGCTGGCCGGACGGGCCGTCGCGGTCGTCTTCGAAAAGCCGAGCACGAGGACCCGACTGTCCTTCGAGATCGGGATCGCCGAGCTGGGGGCGCACCCGGTGGTGCTGGACGCCCAGTCCACCCAGCTCGGGCGGGGGGAGACCATCGAGGACACCGCCCGGGTCCTTTCCCGCTACGTCAGCGGGATCGTCATCCGGACCTTCGGCGACGACCGCATCCGGGCGCTCGCCGCCGCGAGCAGCGTGCCGGTCGTCAACGCCCTCACCGATGGTTACCACCCCTGTCAGGTTCTCGCCGACCTGCAGACGGTCCGGGAGCGCAAGGGCCGCACGCAGGGCCTGGTCCTCACCTACCTGGGCGACGGTGCCAACAACATGGCCAACTCCTACCTGCTCGGCGGCGCCATGGCCGGGATGGAGGTCCGGATCGGGGCCCCGGCCGACTACCAGCCGGACCCGGCCGTCGTGGAGCGGGCGCGGGCCTTTGGGACCACCATCGTGGTCACCGACGACGCCCGGGCCGCCGTCGAGGGCGCCGACGTCCTGACCACTGACTTGTGGGTGTCGATGGGCATGACGGGCGCTGAGCAGCGGCTGGCTGCTCTGCGGGGGTACAGCGTCGACGAGGCCGCGTTGTCCCTGGCCGCCCCGGACGCGATGGTGATGCACTGCCTGCCCGCGCACCGGGGCGAGGAGATCGCCGCCGCCGTCATCGACGGGCCGCAGTCCGCCGTGTGGGACGAGGCCGAGAACCGGTTGCACGCCCAGAAGGCGCTGCTGACCTGGCTGCTGGCGCAGGGCTGACCGTGGCCGCCCTTCGCTCCGTCGACACCGCGGCTGCCCCGCTCACCAAGGCGGCGCGGCAGGCCCGGGTCGTGGAGCTGCTGGAGGCCGGGCCGGTCGCGAGCCAGACCGAGCTCGGGCGCCTGCTCGCCGCCACGGGTGTGCAGGTCACCCAGGCCACCGTCTCCCGGGACCTCGAGGAGCTGGGCGCGGTCAAGGTGCGCACCGAGCACGGGACGT
>JAYTHS010000516.1:0-8748 GCA_043732345.1 Frankiales bacterium
AACCGGCGCCCATCGGCCACCCAGGCTGCACCTCCGGCCACCATGAGCATCGTGGTGATGGCGAGGAACAACTGCTCGACGTGCGCCCGCGCCTGGATCACACGTCCCATGGCACCAGCCGGGCCGCCCGGTTGCCAGGGGCCTTGGACCCTGGCCAGCCCCGCTTACACGGACTGTGACACAGCCGGTCCGACCTGCGGGACGGTGCGTGCCGAAGCTACTGCAGGGTCACCTTGGGATCGCTGAGGCCGTAGATCACGTCGACGAGCAGGTTGGCCATCAGCACGAAGAAGGCTCCGAACAGCGTGACGCCCAGGATCACCGGCAGGTTGAGATCGGTGATCGAGGAGATGGCCAGGTTGCCCAGCCCCGGCATCCCGAAGATGCGCTCGGTGATGATGGCTCCGCCGAGCAGTGCCCCGAGGTCTAGGCCGAACACGACGATCAGCGGGGGCAGGGCAGCCCGCAGGCCGTGGCGGCCGGCGACCCGCCGCTCGGTGAGGCCCTTGCCGCGGGCCGTGCGGATGTAGTCCTCTTGCATCGCCTCGACCATCTGCGTGCGCGTCAACCGCGTGTAGACGGCGGAATAGATGAACGCGAGCGTCACCCACGGAAAGATGAGGTTGCGGGCCCATCCGAGGGGGTTGTCGCTGAAGTTGATGTAACGGGGGAACGGCACCCCGAGTTTGGCAGAGAAGATGATGAGCAGCGTCAGGCCGACCAGTTGGACGGGCAGTGACAGGCTCGCAGTCGCGAAGCCCACGATGGTCTTGTCGAGGTTGCCGCCGGCTTTGAGCGCCGACACCAACCCCGTCGTGACACCGAACAGTACCCACAGGACGGCGGAGCCGATGGCGATGGAGAACGTCACCGGGAAGCGGTCGAGGATCAGCCCGAGCACCGGCTCGTCGGTTTTGAAGGAGAAGCCCAGGCACGGGGCTGGGCAGTGGTCAACTTGCGTCCCGTCCCCGTAGTCACGGCCAACGAAGATCCCCGCGACGTAGCTCCCAAACTGAGCCGGCACCGGTTTGTCCAGGCCCAGCTTGTGCTCGATGCTCAGCAGCTTCTCCGGCGAGCAGTACCGGCCGCAGGACCGCAGAGCCGGGTTGCTCGGGATCAAGAAAAAGATCCCGAAGGTGACCACGAGCACCGCAGCCATCAGTGCGATGACGGCGGTGATGCGGCGGATGAGGTAACGAGTCATGGCCTGCACATCGCTAGGAGGGACGGTAACGAGGTGGTGCCCGTCCCGGAGGGACGGCCTTACCTGACCTAAGGGGGACGGCCAGAGCGCGCCGTCCCCCCAGGAGGTGGTGCTAGGCGACCGAGACGTTGGCCAAGTCGACCTCGCCACCGAACGGCAGGCAGCCATAGGTGTTCTTCACCTTGGAGCCCGCGATGCTCAGGATCTTGCCGAACAGCTTCGGGACGACGACAGCGTCCTTCAGCAGCATCTCGTCCAGCTGGCCCCAGATCTCATCAGCGGCCTTCGGGTCGATCGTGGCCAGCGCCTTGTCCGAAAGCGCATCGAACGCCTTGTTGCAGTAGTTCGCCACGTTGTTGTTGCCCTGGGCCTTGATGGCGCCACAGGTGAACAGCGGCGGGATCACCGTTGAGGCAGAGGGCCAGTCAGCGATCCAGCCGTAGTTGACCATGTTGGGCTGCTTGGCCGGCGTACCGATGGTGTCGTAGTACTTGGCCGGGTCGATGGGCTGGATCGTGACGTTGAACCCGGCCGGCGCGAGGCCGGCCTTGACCGCCGCCGAGACCTTCAACGACGCGGGGGTGTTAGACGAGCCGAGCGTCACGGTCACGCCGTTCGGATAGCCCGCGGCGGCCAGCATCTGCTTGGCCTTGACCGGGTCACCCTTCTCCTTGGTCGGGTACAGGTCGAAGTCCTTGTGCGCCGACAGGGTCGGGACCAACACGCTGTTGGCGAAGTCACCGGCGCTGGAGCCGCCACCGGCCAGCCGGGAAGCGAACTTGGGGTAGGCGAACTCCATCGCCTGGCGCACCGCAAGCTTGTTGAACGGCGGCTTGGAGGTGTCCAGCGCGGTGTAGGACACGGAGTTGTCGAAACCGGTGGTGGAGCGGGCCTTGATGGCCGGATCGGTTGTGACCTTCAGGACGTTCTCAGGCTGCACGCCCACGTCCTGGACAGCGGTCTGGTCCGGCCCCTGGTCGGCCAGCAATCGCTGGTCGATCGTCGCGCCATCGAGGTTAAACAGCGCCTCGATGACGTCCGGGTAGGCGCCGATCGCCGGCGAGCTCTTGGGGTCCCAGTAGGTGTTGCGGACGACCTTGATCGACTTTCCGCGGGTGTAGGTTTCGATCTTGTACGGGCCCGAGCTGAAGGGCCGGGCGTCGTACTTGACCCCGGTGTCCTTGGCTTTAGGGACCGGCGCGGTGGTCGGCAGCGCGGCCGCGTAGCGCATGTCGGCCAGCGGCTTCATGAAGTGGAAGATGACGGTGGAGGCGTCGGGCGTCTCGATGCCCTTCAGATCACCCTTGGGGTCCTTATAGGGACCCTTGTAGACCCCTGCACCGACGAGCAGCGTGTTGAAGTACGGCGCCCCCTCGGGCAGCAGGTCCGAGAAGGTCCGCTCGACGCCGTACTTGACGTCCTGCGCCGTGATCGCGGTCCCGTCCTCGTACTTCGCGCCGGGCTTGAGGTGGAAGGTCCAGGTCTTGGCGCCGTCCGACGGGGTGCCCAAGTCAGTGGCGAGGTCCGGAACGACCTGGGTTCCGGCCAAACCAGGCTTGTTGTCGTACGTCGTCAGCGTGCGGTAGATCAACCGCGAGAAGTCGCTGGCGTTGGTCACGTAGACCCGGGCGGGGTCCAGGTGCTCGAAGTCCGACTGGGCGAGAAGGGTCAGCGTGCCGCCCTTCTTGCCGACGACGACGGGCTGGGTGGATACGGTCGTACCTGGACTGGCCTTGGTGCTACTCCCGCCACAGGCTGCAGTGAGCGTGAGCGCGGCCAGGCCCACCAGGGCGGGTAGGCGCGTGCGTGCGCGGGAAGGCGAGCGGGACATGCGGTTCCTCTCGAGCGTTTTCAACGACGGGACTTCGGGTTGAAGGCCTCACTGACGCCATCACCAAGGAGGTTGAAGGCGAAGACGGTAACGAAGAGCGCCAGACCCGGCACGGCCAGGAAGCTGGCATCGACGGCGTAGTACGGCGTCGCGTTGGCGAGCATGTCGCCCCACGATGCGGTGGGAGGCTTGACGCCGACACCGAGGTAGGACAGCCCGGCCTCGGCGACGACGTAGCCCGGGATGACGAGGGTGGCGTAGGTCAGCAGTGGACCCGACAGGTTCGGGAGGATCTCACGCACCATGATCCGCCACTCCCCCGACCCCGAGACCCGCGCCGCCTCGACGAACTCGCGCTCTCGCAGCGACAGCACCAGGGTGCGGACGAGCCGGCCGATGTACGGCCAGCCGAAGCCGCCGAGGACCAGCACGATGAGCAGCTCACGGGGGAAGTTATCCGGGACGACCCCGATGAGCGCGATGGTGAACAGCAGCCCCGGGAAGGCCAGCAGCAGGTCCATGAGCCGGCTGACGACGAGATCGATCTTACCGGGGAAGAAGCCCGCGATCGCGCCGATCACGCCGCCAAGCAAAATGGTCAGGATCGTGGAGCCCAGCGAGATGACGAGCGAGACCCGCGCGCCGTAGATAATGCGGGACAGGATATCGCGCCCGATGCCCGGCTCGACACCCAGCGGGAAGTCGCCGTTGGCTCCGCCAAAGCCCCCGACGGGCAGCCCGTTGTCCTGGTTCAGGACGTCGGGGTAGACCTCGTTCGGGCCGTGACCGGTGAAGTGCGTGATCTGCTTCGCGAAGATCGCCACGAGCACGATGAACATGATGACCGCGAGACCCGCGATCGCTCCCTTGTCCCGGCGCAGCCGGGACAGCGCGATGGCCGTAGGCCCGCGCGTCGGGCGGACTCCCGGCGCCGTGACTAGGTCGACGAGGACGTCGTCTGGGGCCGGTGCGGTCTGCACGAAGGCACCACCCGGACCGCTGGGCGGACTGTCAAACGAGATGTCGTTCGCGTCGAGCGTCACGGGTCCCTCCGGATCGGATTAAACAAACGCTAGGTGGTCATCAGGGGTTTGTCACAGCGGTCGGGGGCCGCAACGCAACCGTGACCTGAGCCCGCGACTCAGCGGGCTGAGGGGCGGGCCGTCGTCCCGGCGCCCTCGACGTAGCGCCGGATGCCCAAGGCGACCGCCGCACCCTCGCCCGCTGCCGACGCGGCCTGCTTGGTCGCGCCCGCGCGGACGTCTCCGGCAGCGAAGATCCCGGGCACGGAGGTCTGCAGCGCAGCGTCGGTGGTGATGAACCCCTGGCCGTCGAGCTCCACGAGTCCCTGCACGACCTCGGTGTTGGGGCTGAGCCCGATGAAGACGAAGGCCCCGTCGAAGGCCTCCTCGGTCTTCTCCCCGGTGACCGTGTCCTCCAGCACGACGCTCGTGAGGGTGGTGCCCCCCTTGAACTCCGCGACCGTCGTGTGCGGCCGGACCGTCATCGCGGCGTTCTCGAGCACCTTCTGGACGACGACCTTGCTGGCGGTCAGGCCGTCGCCCTGGGTGGCGATCGTGACGTCGGGGGAGAAGCGAGTCAGGAACACGCCTTCCTCGCCCGCCGAGTTGCCGCCACCGACCACGAGCACCCGGCGACCCTTGTAGAAGGCACCGTCGCAGGTCGCGCAGAAGTGCACCCCCGCACCGATGAAGTCCTCCTCCCCGGGCACGCCCAACCGCCGGTACGTCGAGCCCAGCGCGAGCAGCACGACCGAGCAGCACAGCTCCTGGCCACCGGCGGTCCGCACCAGGCGGTAGTCGCCGTCGACGGCCACCTCGACGACGTCCTGGGCGGTGAGCACCTCGACGCCGAAGCGCTCGGCCTGCTGCCGCAGCCGCGACGCAAACTCCACGCCCGTGACTCCCTCGGGGAAGCCCGGGAAGTTGTCGAGCCGCTCGGTGACCCCGGCCTGCCCGCCGACGCCGGCCCGCTCGACGACGAGCGTGCTGATGCCCTCACGCGCGGCGTACAGGGCCGCCGTGAGCCCGGCCGGGCCGCTGCCGACCACGACGAGGTCGTAGAACGGGTCCTTCGCCTCGGTCGTCAGCCCCAGCTTGGCGGCCAGCTCGGCGTTGCTCGGCTCGACCAGCGTGCTGCCGTCCTCGAACAGCACGACAGGGATGATGCTCTTGCCGGCGTTGACCTCGTTAACGTATGCCAGCCCCGCGGCGTCGCTGTCGATGTCGACGAACACGTACGGCACCCGCTGCTCCCCCAGCAGCTGCTTGGTCCGCTTGCAATCCCCGCACCAGGCGGTTCCATACACCGTCAGCTCAGCCATGGGCCGACCCTAGGGCCGCCGGCGGACGAAGGACCACACACGACTCGCAGGCGACGTCCAGGTCCGCCGGTGGTCGCAGGTCCATTATTGCCCCAGGAGGATGATTCTTTGAAGCGCAGCTGGGTCGAGCAGGTGATGGGCATGCCCGTGAGCGTGCTGCTGCGCGGCCCCGGAGCCCAGGACGGTGCGGCCCAGGACGCGGTGGCGGCCGTGTACGACGAGCTGCGGGAGGTCGACGCGACCTTCAGCACGTGGCGGGCCGACAGCGCTGTCGGCCGGCTCCGGCGCGGGGAGGTCGACCTGGACAACTGCCCTCCCGAGGTCCGGGAGGTCGCGGCGCTGTGCGAGCAGGCCCGCGAGCGGACCGGGGGGGCCTTCGACGCCCGCTCCCCCGACGGGACGTGGGACCCCTCAGGCCTGGTGAAGGGCTGGGCCGCCGAGCGCGCGGCCCGGCACCTGGCAGCCCTGCCCGGCCCGGACTGGTGCCTCAACGCCGGCGGGGACGTCGTCCTCGACTGCCCCAGCGGCGAAGGCCTGGGAGTCGGCGTGCAGGACCCCACCGACCCGGGAGCCGTCGTCGCGGTCCTGTCCCGGCGTACCGGCGCCGTCGCGACGTCCGGGACCTCGGCGCGCGGGCAGCACCTGTGGGACCCGCAGACGGGACAGCCCGCCGACGCTGTCGTGAGCGTGACCGTCGTCGGCCCGTCCCTGCTGTGGGCCGATGTTTGGGCCACCGCCTGCTGCGTGCGGGGTGACCTCGACCTGCTCCCGGACGGCGTCGAGGGCCTGCTGCTGGCCGCGGACAGCTCGAGGACCAGCTCTCCGGGGTGGCAGGCCCTGCTTGCGTGAAGTTCACCCGTCCGGCCCTGCAAAACCCTCGACCCGTGGTCGAGACACTGGGTATGGCCGTCCCCGTGAGCGCTCGTCCTGTCCTGCTGCAGCTGCTCCTGGACGGGATCCCTCCGACGTTGCTGCTCGACCTGCTCGACCCGGAGGGCATGCGTGCAGCCCTGGCCAGCGAGCTCGCGACAAGCGAGGCCGCTCCCGAACGCGCGCGGCAGCCGCTCAGGGTCGCCCGCACCGCCTGACCAGCCCGCACCGCCTGACCGGCCCGCACCGCCTGACCTGCCCGCCGCGCCCGACGGCGTGACCATCCGCCTGGCGCTACGCGGACGGGGCGGGGTCCTCGAGCATCAGGCCCAGACCGACGAGGTCGATGGCCCGACGCACGATCGGGACGGGGTTGACCACCGACACCGACGCATCCCGGGAGCGCTGACCCTTCAGGGCCAGCGCCAGCACCGACAGCCCCGAGCTGTCCAGGAAGGTCACGTCCCGCAGGTCCAGGACGAGGTCGGCCGGTTCGGCCGCGAGGGCGACCTGGACCGCCTGCCGGAACGAGCCGACGCTCGCCAGGTCGATTTCACCCTCGGGGCGAACGACGGTCGGACGCTCGGGCACAACATGACGCTAGGCGGGCACCGGCTCACGGGCAAGGTCCGGTGACTCCCAGGCGGGGACGCTGCCCAGGAAGACGACAAACAGCAGGACCAGGGCCGCCGCGCGGCCCCAGACGCCCAGGACCACGGCCTGCTTGGCCAGCCCGAAGTCGCGACCCTGGCTCAGGTCGAAGAACCACCGGAAGATCCCGACGTACATCAGGGCATCCAGCACGAAGTAGCCGAGCCACCAGCCCCAGCGCAGCCGGAGCAGGCAGAAGAAGGGGAGCAGCCACAGCGTGTACTGCGGGCTGTGGGCCTTGCCGGTGAGCATGAAGGCGACCAGCAGGGCCCCGCAGACCTGCACGAACGGGAAGACGCCCTCGCGTCGGGCCCGCCACCACCCCCAGCCGACGGCCACGGCCGTGGCCAGCAGCAGCAGCCCCGGCACCAGCCGGTTGAGCTGAGCGGTCGACAGCTCCGGCAGGCCCCAGAACCAGATGCTGTTGCTCGTCAGGTCCGCCCCACGCTGAGCCTGGAAGCGGTACGGCGCGAGCCAGCCGGCCAGGTTGACCACCAGGAACACCCCGTTGATCGCGACCGAGACGGCGAGGAAGGCAGCCGCAACCCGGCCCGCCCCTGCGCGGTCGCGCGCCTGGAGCCGGTGGAGCAGCAGCGGCAGCACGAACAACGCCGGCCAGAACTTCAGGCCCGCACCGACGGCGAGCCAGCCTGCGGACCACGTCCAGCGCTCCCGCCAGAAGGCGTGCAGGGCGGCCACGACCGCAGCAACCACAAGCAGGTCCCAGTTGTGGAAGGAGTACCAGACCAGCGGCGGAGCGAGGGCGTAGATCAGCGCCCGCCCGCGTACCATCTGACCCAGCAGCAGCGCGGTCACCAGGCTGAAGGGCGCGAGCAGCAGCGCCGTGACCTGCAGGTAGGCACCGTCGTCGGAGGCGAACAGCGCGGCGAACCACGCGAAGACGCCGGTCAGGACGGGGTACTCAAGGGTGCCACCCGTCAGGTCCTTGCCCACCAGACTGCCGTGCAGGTAGGGGAAGACGTGGTGGCGTAGCCCCCGGACGAGGTAGAGGACCTGGACGTCGTTGCTGCACAGCACCCGGTCCCGCACGGCGTCGTAGTCACCGATGCACTGCGCCTTGAGCAGGTAGCCACCGAGGGTCAGCACGGCCGTCGCGAGGATCAGGACGCCCAGCACGGCGCGGCGGGGCAGGACCACGCGGCACAGTAACCCCGCCGGTGCCTCGCGGAGGGCCGGAAGCACCGGGGTCGGCCACCTTCGGTACTCACGGGTCGCAGGACGCGACCGCTGCGCCGACGCCGGGAACGAAAGAGCTCCCGCACCTGGACTCGAACCAGGAACCGTTCGATTAACAGTCGAATGCTCTGCCAATTGAGCTATGCGGGAAGGCGTTGACGACGATAGCGCAGCCCGCAACGGGGTAGAGAGCACCAAGGCACCACCCCACCTCCAGGAGGACCCATGATCAAGAAGCTCACCCTGATCGTCGGCGTCGGCGCCGGCTACGTCCTCGGCAGCAAGGCCGGTCGCCAGCGGTACGACGAGATCGTCGCGCAGGTCCAGAAGCTGTCGCGCACCCCGCAGGCCCAGAAGGTCGCCGGCAGCTTGCAGGAGGCCGCGGGCGACCTCGTCGACAAGGCCACGACGGCTGCGACCGGTGCCAGCAGCGAGAAGACCATCGACCTGACGGCCCGCCCCACGACGGCCCCCGTCACGGGCGTCCCGACAGCCGCTTTGACGACGTCCACGACCGCACCCGTGACCGGATCGTCCGCGCCCACCACCCACTGAGCAGTCCCTGCTCCGGCACCACCCCCCCCGAACTCCGACAAGAGAGGACGATCCCTGTGGGAACCGTCGCGCACTACCTGGAAGTCGACGTCCCGG
>JAYTHS010000517.1:0-8733 GCA_043732345.1 Frankiales bacterium
GCCGTGCGCACCGCGCGTGCCCGGCACCTCAAGAGCTGACACCCCGCAGGACAGGACGTTGGGCCCGACCGACGCACTCCGGTCGCGCGTAGCGTCACCGGTGCCGTGGCGTACGGGGTCCGGGACCTGACCCACTCCCAGCCGCGGCCTCCGCCCCCGACGACCCGTCGAGGATGCTGCCGTGCACCGTGACCCGGCGTTCGGGACGTCCGGAACGAGTCCCGGTGGCGCACTCCTCGTCCGTGTCCCAGGACCTATTCGCCCTGGGCGACGCCCTCGGAAATCCTGACGTCGACCCCGACGCCCTGCTCCGGGGCCCTACCGAGACCGCCCGCGCCGCCGTGGCTTCCTGCACCGGCCTGCGCCTGACCGTGCTGGTCGACGGCGACGCGGTCGTGCTCGACACGCTCAGCGGTTCCACGGCCCGGGTGGCCGTGCGCACCTCCCTGCTGGTGCCGCTGCCCACCTCCGGGTCGGTGGCCACCAGCACCCTCACCCTGTGGGCCACGACCCCGGGCGCCTTCGTCGACCTGGCGGCCGACCTGGCTCTCGACCGGCCGGTCACCACGCTCGTCCTGGACGCGGACCTGCCCACGGGCGCGGCGGTGGCGGACTCCGGCCTGGCGACGCTCTCCCTCGTCCAGCAGGCGGTCGGCGTGCTCATCGCGCAGGGCCTGAGCCCGGAGCGGGCGCGCACCGAGCTCGCGCGCCGCGCCGCCGAGGCGGGCACCAGCTCGGCGGTCGCGGCCGGCCTCGTGGTGGACGCCGTCCGCCGGTGGGCAGGCCGCCCGTCGCCCTGAGGCTCTCGTGGGTCCTGCGCCTCACCGACCGGGGCTCAGCCCGGCGGGGCGGCGGTCCCGGTCGTGCTCGCGGCACCCGGGACGCCCGGCGGGGCAGCAGCCGGCGGGGCGGCCGTGGTCGGGGCCGAGGTGGTCGTGGTCGGGGCGGTGGTCGGGGCCGAGGTGGTCGGCGCGCCCGGTGCGGCAGCGGTGGACGGTACGGGCGCCGACGTCCCCGGCACCGGAGCGGTGCGGGGGGTCGAGGGCGGGTCGGTGGGTGCGCTGGTCGTCACCGCGGGAACAGGTGACCCCGGGGCGGCGGGGGTGGTGCCGGTGGCGCCCGGACCGGCGACGGGGCGCACGGCGAGGTAGAGCACGAGCGTCGCGGTGAACACGCCCCCGAGCAGCCACGTCGACACCCGCACCCGGCCCACCTCACGGGGCCACTGGCACCGTGTGCAGGCTGGGGGGCAGGGTGATGCCCGCGTGGCCGAACGCCACCGCGACGCGCAGCCGGAGCGCACGCCCGACGGCGAACTGCTGGCCGGGCAGGCACCGCCCGACGAGCCGGATGCGCAGCTCGTCGACCTCCAGGCGCTCCACCCCCCATGGTCGTGGGCCCATCCAGCAGCTGGGTGGAGAGCTCGGGGTCCGCCCACGCCGCGGCCCCCACCTGCTGCAGGATCTCCGAGGCCCGGCCCACGTCCGCCGTGGCAGGGAGCGGCACGTCCACCACGGCGCGGGCCCAGTCGCGGGAGAGGTTGGTGGCCCGGGCGATCTGGCCGTTGGGCACGACGACCACCTCGCCGTCGACCGACCGGAGCCGCGTCACCCGCAGCGTCACGTCCTCCACCGTGCCCAGCGCGTCGGTGATGACTCCGGTGGACGAGATGCGCACGAGGTCGCCGAAGCCGTACTGCCGCTCGGTGATGATGAAGAAGCCGGCCACGAGGTCCTGGACCACCCGTTGGGCGCCGAGCCCGAGGGCGACACCGGCGACCGTCGCGGGCGCGACCAGGCCGGAGAGCGGGACTCCGAACCGGGCCAGCACGAGCACCCCGGTGACGCAGTACACGGCGACGAGGACCACCCACGCGAGCACCTGCACCACGGCGTGGTGGTGCTTGGCGGCCTCGGAGCGCACCAGGGCGTCGGTGGAGTCGTCGCGGGCGTCGATGCCGGCCACCACGCCGTCCCGCACCCGGGCGGCACCCCGGGTGAGCAGCGCGGCGCCGAGGACGAGCAGGACGATCTCCAGGCCGCTGCCCCGGACCCAGGTGCTGGCGTCGACGAGGGGGCCCGGCACGCTCACGTGCTCGCGGCCGGGTCCGGGGGAACCACGGCCACCGGGCAGGCCAGGTGGCCGACCACGCCGCGGCTGACCGAGCCGAACAGCCACGGGTGGTGCCGGGCACCGACCACGAGCAGGGCCGCACCCCGGGCCCGTGCGTGCAGTCCCTCCGCGTCCACGCCCTTGACCACCTCGGCGGTGATGACGACCAGCGGCGCCCCGGCGGCGGCGCGCTCGGACCGCACCTGCTCCACCGAGGACTGCAGGGCGGCGAGGAGGTGCCGGGCCGGTTCTCCCTCGGGCAGCCGGATACCGGCGTAGCCCCAGGTCGTCAGCGAGATGCCCCAGCTGGTCGGGTGGTGCCACACGTGCACCGCGAGGACGTCCCCGCCCCGGTGGGCGGCCTCGTCGGCAGCGAAGCGCAGCGCCGCCATGCCGGCCGGGTCGCCGTCCACCCCCACCACCACGCGGCGCCCGAGCTCGACGGGGTCGGGGAAGCGGGGACTGTGCACGTGCTCGGGCACGTGGGTGGTCATGGCTCCAGCGTCTGCGCCGGTACGGCCCGGCCACCAGGGTGCTCGGTCCCGTCCCACCCGGGTCGGACGTCCCGGGTGACGCCGGCCGGCCACCACGGCAGGACCGGGGGGACCGAGCGCGACCGCAGGTAAAGCCCGAGGGCGAGGCCCAGCACGTGGTCCACGCTGACGTCGTCGTCGGCGCACACCTGCTCCAGGCGAGCACGGTGCCGGTGGTCGAGCACGACGGTCACCGGCTCGGGACCGGGGTCGGGGAAGGCCAGCTCGGCCATCTCGTGCAGGCCCTGGCTGCGCAGCCAGTCCTCGGCCAGCACGGCCGAGACCCAGCGCCAGTGGTCGGCATCCAACCCGCTGGAGCCGGCTCCCCCGCTGTCCAGACCCACCACGTGCTCGCCGGAGCCGGTGCGCCAGAGGGACTCCCGCCACGGTGTGCCGGTGGCGCGGCTGGTCCACCGGCCGCCCTCCCGGTCGACCACGTCCGGGGAGACCAGCACGGCCACGTCGAGGTCGAACCCGGTGGGACCGGTTGCGGGGCAGGCAACCCAGCTCGTCACTGGGTCGGTCCTCACAGCTCGAAGACGATGCGGGCCGGGACGTGGCCGGCGAGGACGTCGGCGATGGACTCGTTGACCTCGTCGAGCTTGCGGGTCTCGGTGATGACGGTGGTGCGTCCGGCGGCGTGCAGGGCGAACACGTCGGCGAGGTCGTTGCGGGTGCCCACGATGGAGCCGATGACGGACTTCCCGCCCACCACCGCGTCGAAGATGGGGACCTTCATCGCGGCTCCGTCGGCGGGCATGGCCACGCACACGAGGCGACCGCCGCGGCGCAGCGAGGCGAAGGCCTGGTCGAACACCGGGCCGGAGGCGGCCAGGACGATGGCCACGTCGCAACCCCCCAGGGCGGCGATCGACGCCACCGGGTCCGAGGTGGCGGCGTTGACGACGTGGTCCGCGCCCAGCGAGGTCGCCATGGTCAGCTTCTCGTCCTGGATGTCCACCGCGATGACGAACGCCCCGGCGATGCGGGCGTACTGCACGGCCAGGTGGCCCAGCCCGCCGATGCCGAACACCGCCACCGTCTCGGCCGCGGCCACCCGGGCGACCCTGACCGCCTTGTAGGTGGTGACGCCTGCGCAGGTCAGCGGGGCGGCGTCGGTGGAGGACACGGCGTCGGGCACCGGGGTGGCGAAGGCGGCGGGGACCACAGCGTACTCGGCGAAGGTCCCGTCGACGGAGTACCCGGAGTTCTCCTGCTCCTCGCACAGGGTCTCCCACCCGCCGATGCAGGCCCGGCAGTGCCCGCAGGCGCTGCCCAGCCAGGCGATGGCCACCCGGTCGTGCACGGCCCGGGTGGTCACCCCCTCCCCCAGCCGCTCCACCCGGCCGATGCCCTCGTGACCGGGCACGAACGGCACCGTCGGGGTCACCGGCCAGTCACCGTTCGCGGCGTGGATGTCGGTGTGGCACAGCCCGGTGGTCTCGATGCGGACCAGCACCTCGCCGGGTCCCGGTTGCGGGATCGGCAGGTCCTGGATCTCGAGCGGGGAACGGAAGGCGGTCACGACAGCAGCTCTCATGCCGACCAGTGGACGCCGTGCGCACACCGGGACAGCAGGGCCGGAGGTCCCCCCGTGGCGGGCCCTCGGGCTCTGGGGCCGGCCGTGCGCCGGCCACGACGATGGGAGCACACCCCCCGAGCACAGGAGACCCGCATGAGCGCCCAGTCCGCCCCCGCCCCCGGCCGCGTCGTCGTGGGGGTGGACGGCTCCCCCTCGTCGGTGGCCGCCCTGCGCTGGGCGGCCCGGGTCGGCGGCGCCCTCGGGCTCGAGATCGACGCCGTCACCTCCTGGGAGTTCCCGGGGAGCTACGGGCTCGCGGGTGCGGTGAACGGGTGGGACCCCGAGGTGGACGCCGGTGCCGCGCTCGCCCGGGCGGTCGACACCGCCTTCGACGGCGAGGTCCCGGCCGGGCTGCGCACCCACGTGCGACGCGGCCGTCCGGCCCCGGTGCTGCTCGAGGCGAGCCACCACGTCGAGATGCTCGTGGTGGGCAGCCGCGGCCACGGCGGCTTCGCCGGGCTGCTGCTGGGCTCGGTGAGCACCCAGTGCGCCGAGCACGCCCGGTGCCCGGTCGTCGTGGTCCACGGAGAGTGAGCCACCCGGCGACCGGGACGCTCGACCGAGCGGGCCTGACCGCCGACCGGGCCGCGACCGTGCTCGCCACCGACGGGCCCAACGAGGTGCCCGCCGCACGGCCGGACCCTGGCCGGCTGAGCCACCCACCCGCGCGGGGGACGGGTCGGATGGCCCCGGGAATGGGTGGCCGGTCACCGGCGCAGGCGCTGCGGACGAGGGGCCGCGTGCGCGATCCACCGCAGGGGCCCCGGTCCCGTCCCACCACGCACCCTCCCGCTCCTCCTCGTCGACTCCGGACGAGAGGGACGTTCGCCTCTGTTGTTACCGCCGCGCAGCGGGCACGGTGGTCCTCGTCCACGGCGGGCGTTCAGCAGCAAGCACTCCTTCGTGCGACGCGAGCGGGAGGTCTCGTGCCCGTCTCCACCGACCGCAGGCGCCCCGAGGACAGGGAGCGCGTGGCCATCGGCGCGGTGGTCCTCCGTCTGCGGGAACGCGTCGACACGACGGACCCCGAGCACGTCAGCGCCGTGGTGCACGGCCACCACGACCACCTCGACGGCGCCCGCACCCGCACCTGCGTCCCGGTGCTCGTCGGGCGCGCCTCCCACGACAGCCTGGGCGGGCGGTAGCCGGCGCCCCGCTCCCCCGACGGCCGGCATCCCCGTGACCGCACCGGTGTCGACCGGGACACCCTGCACGCCGCCCTCCAGCTGGCGTGCCGAGCACCCTCCGTGCGCAACAGCCAGCCGTGGACCTGGGAGCTCCTCGACCACAGCATCTCGCTGCACGCCGACCTGCACCGCTGGCTGCCGGCCACCGACCCCGACGGCCGGGACCTCGTGGTCAGCTGCGGCGCGGCGCTGCACCACCTGGTGGTGGCCCTCGCCGCGGTCGGGGTCCGGTCGGCGGTGCGCCGGCTGCCGAACCCGGACGAGCCGGACCGCCTGGCGTCGGTGGAGCTCGGCCCCGGACGTGGCGGCGACGACGAGGTCCTCGCGGCAGCCGCCCTCGGCCGGCGACGCACCGACCGTCGGCGGTACCGGGAGCTACCGGTGCCGGCGGAGACGGTGACCGCGCTGCAGGAGGCCGCCGCGCAGCAGGGCGCCCTGCTGCGCCTGCTGGGGGGCGGGGGTGACCGGAACCGGCTGCTCGACGACGTCCGTGCGGCGGCGACGGCGCAGGCCGCCACCCCGGGCTACGTGGGGGAGCTGGCGCGGTGGAACGACGGGACCCGGTCCGGGGTGGACGGGGCCGGGGTGCTCGTCATCGGGACCAGCTCCGACGACCGCCTCGCCCAGCTGCGTGCGGGTGAGGCGCTAAGCGCCGTGCTGGTCGCCGCCACCCGGGCGGGCCTGGCCACCGGCACGCTCACCCAGGTGCTGGAGGTCCCGGCCACCCGCCGGGCGCTGCGCGACGGCGTCCTCGGCGGCAGCGTCGAGCCGCAGGTGGTCCTCCGGGTGGGCTGGCCGCCCAGCGGTCCCGCGCTGCCGGCGACCCCGCGCCGCCCGCTGTCCGAGGTGCTCACCACCAGGTGGCGTGGGTAGCGCGTCGGTCAGCGGGTGCCGGTTGGCGGCGCCCAGAGGGCGTGGCCGCTGATCTCCGTGGCCCCGGCCGGCCTGGTTGGTCGTGAACGATCTCGCGTCCGGAAAGTGTCGGACCTGCCTGGGATGATTCGCTCATGAGTTCGAACGGGGTGGGTGGGGGTGCGGTCCTGGACCGTGCCCTGGCCGCCGTGGGCGAGCTGCAGACCCTGGACCTGACGGTGTTGTCCGACGATCAGGTGCTGGAGCTGGTGTCGAGGCTGGAGGTGCTGCGCCGGCGGCTGCCGTCGGTCGACCACGCCCTGGTCGCCGAGCTCGAGATCCGGTCGGTCGCGGCGAGCACCTGCTGCGTGGCACCGCGCACCTGCTGGCGGAGCGGCTGCACCTGGACCTGCCCGAGGCCCGGGCCCGGATCCGGGCCGCCGCAGACCTCGGCCCCCGCACCACCCTCGGCGGGGAACCGCAGCAACCGGCGCACCCCGCGACCGCGGCCACCCAGGCGGCGGGGTTGATCTCCGAGAAGCACGCCCAGGTCATCACCCATGCGATCGGGACCTTGCCGAGGTCCCTGGAACCCGACGTCCTGGCCGCCGCCGAGCGCACCCTCGCCGGGCACGCCCAGGGCTTGTGCCCCTCCGAGCTCGGACGCGCCGCCGAACACTTCGCCGCGCACCTCGACCCCGACGGGGCGCTGACCAGCGACCTCGACCGGGCCCGACGACGACACCTCACGATCGGCCCACAAGACCCCGACGGGATGTCGGCCGTGCGGGGCCTGCTGACCCCGCAGTGCCGGGCCCTGCTCGACGCCGCCATCGCCGCCCTCGCCCGGCCCACCCCCGACGGACAGACCCGAGACCCACGCAACGCGGGTCAGAGGAACCACGACGCCCTGGCCGCCCTCTGCTCCCAGCTCCTCGCCGACGGCACTCTCCCGTCCAACCGCGGACTCCCCGCGACCGTCGTCATCACCATGACCGTCGACCAGCTCGAGACCGCCCTGGCGGAGTCCGCGACTGAGGACGCTCCCCGCCCGCCACGAGCCCGGGACTCCCGGTGCCGGCCGAACCCCGACGGGGCCACCGCCCGCACCGCCACCAGCATCAACCTGCCGCTACCCGACGCGGTGCGGATGGCCGCGCGGGCGCACCCCGTCCTCGCCGTGTTCGACCACGGCGGCCAAGCGCTGTTCCTCGGCCACGGCACCCGCCTGTCCACCCCCGCCCAACGCCTCGCCCTGACCGCCCGCGACCGCGGCTGCACCCGCCCCGGCTGCTCCGCACCCCCCGCCTGGTGCGAGGTCCACCACCTCACCGAGTGGCAACACGACGGCGGCACCGACATCACCAACCTCGCCCTGGTCTGCCCCTACGACCACCACCTCATCACCACCACCGGCTACACCGTCCAGCTCGGAACGGATGGAGCAGTCGAGTGGACCGCCCCCGCCCACCTCGACCCCACCCGAACACCCCGCGCCAACCCCCTGCACCACCCACCCGACCTCACCGACCACGACCCACCCGACACCAGCGGGGATCGGCCGCTCCCGAGGTGGGAGGCGATCGCGAGCTGACCGCTCCCGAGCCCGGCGGCCAGTCCAACGCTCAGCCCCACCAGCCCCAAGCGGGCTGCCCGGACCCCAGCGGGGCGCCGGCGGTGACGCGGCGCCCGGTGACGTCTTCGAGCGGGACGACCAGCACGTGGTCCTTCGTCCCCGGGGCCCACGGATGCAGCTCCCCACCGTCGTCGCGCGGAGCGGGCAGGCGGTCGAGCACCCGGGCCGTGCCCGTCACCGTCACCGTCACCGACCAGCCCGTGTGGCTGGACTCGTCGGTCGCACTCACCCCCACGGTCATCACCGCACCGTTCTCCGCGGCGGACACCGCGTCGCCAGGACCGGTCCGCACCAGCACCTCGCCGTCGCGCAGCACGACGTTGACCATCACCATCCGGGGTCGCAGTGCGGAGCTGAACACCAGCCACCCCGTGGCCACGCCGCCGAGCAGCTGCAGGCACTCCTGCCTTGGCAGCACGTCCAGCCCCGGCACCGCTCTCGTCGTCACGGCCACCCCCTCAGAACGCCCCGAGCTCGGCGAGCCGGCTCGGATCGTCGGTGTGCCCGTTGCCGTCGTGACCGTTGCCGTCGCGCCCGTGGCCGTCGGTGGACCCGGCGGGCGCTCCCACCGGGGCGGCTCCCACGGCTGCGGCGGTCTCCTGGGTCAGGAAGGTGCTGACCTCGGCGATGGTGCTCATCAGCGGCGCCGGGAACACCACGGTCGTGTTCTTGTCGACGCCGATCTCGACCAGCGACTGCAACGTCCTCAGCTGCAGGGCCAGCGGGTGCGCGACCATGATGTCGGAGGCGTCGCCCAGGGCCGCGGCGGCGAGGTGCTCACCCTCGGCGTTGATGATCTTGGCGCGCTTCTCCCGCTCCGCCTCGGCCTGC
>JAYTHS010000518.1:0-8721 GCA_043732345.1 Frankiales bacterium
CCCCTGCGGGTGCGACTGGAGGCCTTGGTGGCCGCCGGGTCGCTGGTCGACACCTGGGCGGACCTGCTCGCCGACCACGAGAAGGCCCTGGGCCACCTGGTCCTCGGGCACGGGGACCCGCTGGGGGCGACCGGCCACGAGGAGCTGGTCGACCGCCACGCCGCCCTTCACGACGGCCGCGCCGCGCACTGAGGGAAGCCCCCTCCGGCCCTCCGCCGTCGGGGCGGTGCCGATACGGCACGCGGGACCACGCAGTGCGAAGAGCCGCCGTGACCGGACCGAGCCGTCGACGTCGACGGTGCCGCCGTACGGGTCATGCACGCCGGTGACCCGCGGGCCGACCTCTTCGTGTTTCTGCACGGCTGGGGGGCTGCCACCGCGCTGCTACGCCGACGGCGTCACCCGGCTGACCGCGGCCGGGCTGCGCGTGATCGCCCCCGCCCCGCTCCCGCCCGCGCCCCGCTTCACCCTGCGGGACCCGCGTGGAGCCGCCACCCGGGCCTGACAGGCTGGTCAGGTGATCACCCGACCGGCCCGTCAGACCTGGCCCGGCCGACCCTTCCCACTCGGGGCGACCTGGGACGGGGCCGGCACCGGGTTCGCCGTGCAGAGCCAGGGCGCCACCGCCGTCGAGCTCTGCCTGCTCGACGAGGACGGCCGGGAGACAGCCGTCGCCCTGCAGGAGCGGACCGACCACGTCTGGCACGGCTACCTCCCGGACGTCGGACCGGGCCAGCGGTACGGCTACCGCGTCGACGGGCCGTTCGACCCCGCTGCCGGCCACCGCTTCGACCGGGGCTGCCTACTGGTCGACCCCTACGCCCGGGCCATCACCGAGGTCCCGACCGGGCCGGCAGGGGTGGTCGTCGACGACGCCTTCGATTGGCAGGGGGACCGGTCGCCGCATCGCTCCTGGTCCGAGACGGTCGTCTACGAGCTGCACGTCAAGGGCTTCACGGCGACCCATCCCGGGGTCCCGCCCGAGCTGCGCGGCACGTACGCCGGGCTGGCGCACCCGGCGGCCATCGAGCACCTGGTCTCGCTCGGGGTGACCGCCGTCGAGCTGCTGCCGGTCCATCACTTCCTGTCCGAGCCGCAGCTGGCCGCGCGCGGAACGAGCAACTACTGGGGCTACAACACGCTGGCCTTCTTCGCCCCCCACGCCGGGTGGGCCAGCCGGCCCGGTGACCAGGTGCGCGAGTTCAAGCAGCTGGTCACCGCCCTGCACGCGGCCGGGCTCGAGGTGCTGCTCGACGTCGTGTACAACCACACCGCCGAGGGTGGCGAGACCGGCCGAACCCTGTCGCTGCGCGGGCTGGACAACAGCCGTTGGTACCGGCTCACGGACGGTGACCGGGCGCAGTACCTGGACCACACCGGCTGCGGCAACACCCTTGACACCCGTGACCCGTTCGCGCTCCGGCTCGTCCTGGACTCGTTGCGGTACTGGGTCACTGACATGCATGTCGACGGTTTCCGCTTCGACCTGGCCAGCGCGCTGGCCCGCGGCGACGACGGCTTCGACCCGCGCGCGCCATTCCTGCAGGCCGTCCAGCAGGACCCTGTCCTGAGCCAGGTCAAGCTCATCGCCGAGCCGTGGGACCTCGGCCCGGGCGGCTACCAGGTCGGTGGTTTCCCGCCGCCGTTCGCGGAGTGGAACGGCCGATACCGCGACACCGTCCGAGACGTGTGGCGGGGTGCCCACGGAGGGGTTCGCGAGCTGGCCTACCGGCTGACCGGGAGCAGCGACCTGTACGAGGCCAGCGGGCGGGCGCCGCACGCGTCGGTGAACTTCGTGACAGCCCACGACGGCTTCACGCTGCGCGACCTGACGACGTACGAGGTCAAGCGCAACCAGGCCAACGGCGAGGACGGTCGGGACGGAGAGGACCACAACCGGTCGTGGAACTGCGGCATCGAGGGCGAGACCGGCGACCCGGACGTGACGGCGCTGCGGGCCCGCCAGGTCCGCAACCTGCTGGCGACCCTGCTGCTGTCGACGGGGACCCCGATGGTCTCGATGGGCGACGAGCTGGGTCGCGCCCAGGGCGGTAACAACAACGCCTACTGCCAGGACGGCCCGGTGTCGTGGGTCGACTGGACGGCGGTGGACGCCGGGCTGCTGGCGTTCGTGACCACCCTGCTCGAGGTCCGTCGCGAGCACCCGGTGCTGCGGCAGACGGCGTTCTTCACCGGCGAGCCCGTCGTACCGGGCGGCCCCAGGGACCTCACGTGGTTCGGGGCCGACGGCCATGAGCTCACCGACGAGCAGTGGTTCGACCCTGACCGGCAGAGCCTGCAGATGCTGCTCGACGGCCGGGCCCTGCGGACCCGTGGGCCCCAGGGTGAGCCCCTGGTCGACGACCGCTTCCTGGTCGTCCTACACACCGGTCCGCACCCGCTCGAGGTCACACTGCCCGCCGCCCCGTCGTACGACGTGGTGCTCAGCACCTCGGCCGTGGCGCCGGAGCTCGACGGCGCGCGCGTGGGCGTCGAGGGACGGTCGGTGCTGCTGCTGCGGGTGGGAGGCTGAGGGGCATGGACGTCTCGCTACTGGTCGACCATCGCACCGGCGAGAACTTCCGGGGGCTGACTCAGGCCTGGGCCATGAGCCCCAGGTCGGTGTCACCGGGCAGCAGCGCGGAGTGCGGGAGCACTCGGACGGTGTAGCCGAAGGCCCCGGCCCGCTCGAGCGGCACCTCGCCCTCGTAGCGCGGCAACCCGTCGTCACCGGCCCCGATCGGGTGCAGCGGGGTCGTTCGGGCGCGGTGGAGGTCGTCGTGCTCGTCGACCCGGCCGTGGACCGCCTGGACGGTGATGTCCCCGTCGGCGAGCCCGGCGAGGTCGACGGTCGCCCGCACGACTAGCATGCCGCCGACGGCGGGGGCGTCCCCGGCCCCGTCGGCGTCGACCCCGACGACACGGACGCCCGGCCACGCTGCCGCGACTTTCCCGCGCCAGACGGCCAGCTCCCGGGCCGGGGCAAAGCCCTGCGCCGCCAGCCCACGGGAGGCCACGGCGGCCGGGGCGTAGAGCTGGTGGACGTAGTCGCGGACCATCCGGCTGGCCAGGACCTTCGGGCCCAGCGTCTGCAAGGTGTGACGGACCATGTCGACCCAGCGCTCGGGCACGCCGTCGGCCCCCCGGTCGTAGAACCGGGTGCGCACGCTGTTCTCGACCAGGTCGTAGAAGGCCGCCGCCTCGAGCTCGTCGCGGCGGGCCGGGTCCTCGACGCCGTCGGCTGTGGGGATCGCCCAGCCGTTCTCCCCGTCGTACATCTCGTCCCACCAGCCGTCGAGGATCGACAGGTTGAGACCGCCGTTCAGGGCGGACTTCATGCCACTCGTGCCGCACGCCTCGAGCGGGCGCAGGGGGTTGTTGAGCCAGACGTCGCAGCCGCCGTAGAGGTAGCGGGCCATGCCGATGCCGTAGTCGGGAAGAAACGCGATCCGGTGCCGCACGTCGTGCGCATCGGCGAAGCGCACGATCTGCTGGATGAGCTCCTTGCCGCCGTCGTCGGCGGGGTGGGACTTGCCCGCGATGACCAGCTGCACCGGCCGGTCGGGGTCCAGCAGCAGGGTCCTGAGCCGCGCCGGGTCCTGCATCATGAGCGTCAGCCGCTTGTACGACGGGACGCGGCGGGCGAAGCCGATGGTGAGCACGTCGGGGTCGAAGGCGGTGCGCGTCCAGCCGAGCTCGGCCTCGCTCGCGCCGCGCTGCAGCCACGACTCCTTCAGGCGCCGGCGCACCTCGACGACGAGCCGCTCGCGCAGCACCCGCCGCACGTCCCACAGGGCCGCGTGCGGGACAGCGGCGATCTGCGCCCAACCCTGGGCCTCGGTCGTCAGGGCGGTGCCGATCTCCCGCTCGGCCAGGGCGAACACCTCACGGGCTACCCACGTCGGTGCGTGCACGCCGTTGGTGACGCTGCTGATGGGGACCTCGGTGGCATCGAATCCGGGCCAAAGGCCACTGAACATCTCGCGGCTGACGACGCCGTGCAGCTGGGCCACACCGTTGCGGCGCTGCGCCATCCGCAGTCCCATGTGGGCCATGTTGAACAGGCTCGGGTCGTCCTCGGCACCCAGCTCGAGGATCCTGTCGACGGGCAGGCCGCCGAAGCGGGCGAACTGGCGGGCGACGAGCTCCCGGGGGAAGCGGTCGATGCCGGCCGGCACCGGGGTGTGCGTCGTGAAGACCGTGCCGGCCCGGACCGCCTCGCGGGCCTCGTCAAAGCTCAGCCCGGTGGCGACGAGCTCCCGGACCCGCTCGACCCCGAGGAAGCCGGCATGGCCCTCGTTGGTGTGGAAGACCTCGGGCTCGGGCTCGCCGGTCAGGGCGGTGAACGCGCGGATCGCCCGGACCCCGCCGACGCCCAGGAGCAGCTCCTGGTTGAGCCGGTGGTCGGCTCCCCCGCCGTACAGCCGGTCGGTGACCTGGCGCTCGGCGGGGGCGTTGGCCTCGACGTCGGAGTCCAGCAGCAGCAACGAGACCCGGCCGACCGCGGCTTTCCACACCTGCGCGTGCAGCACTCGGCCATCGGTGAGGTCCACGGCCACCTCGAGCGGCGCGTCGTCGGCCGTGCGCAGGAGGGTCAGCGGCAGGCCGTGCGGGTCCAGCGGTGGGTAGCGCTCCTGCTGCCAGCCCTCGGCGGACAGGCTCTGCGTGAAGTAGCCCGCGCGGTAGAGCAGCCCGACGCCGAGGATCGGCACCCCCAGGTCGGAGGCGGCCTTGAGGTGGTCACCGGCCAGGATGCCCAGGCCCCCGGAGTACTGAGGGAGGACCTCGGTGATCCCGAACTCCGGGGAGAAGTAGGCGATATTCACGGGCGCGCCGGGTAGCGACTGGTACCACTTGGGGTCAGTGAGGTAGGTGCGCAGGTCGGCGTGGACCGCGGCCATCCTGCCCAGGAAGTCAGCGTCGGCGGCGAGCTCGGCGAGCCGCTCGGGGCTGACCTCCCCCAGCAGGCGGACGGGGTCCTGGCCGACGACCTGCCAGACAGCCGGGTCGACGCTCGCAAACAAGTCCAGGCTCGGGGTGTGCCAGGACCACCGCAGGTTCATTACCAGCTCCGACAACGGGGCGAGCGGGGCCGGGAGGGCCAGGCGGACGGTGAACCGGCGGAGTGCTCTCACCCGCCGAACCCTAGCGGCGCAGACCCACCGGCCGTGCGACGTTCGGGAGGAGGTGGCCCGGGTACGGTCGCACGGTGGTGGGACGCATAGCGATCAGGGACGTGGCCCCGACGGTGTCGTGCGGGGAGCACCCGGTGCGCGCGGTGACGAGCGAGGTCATCACGGTGCGGGCGACCGTGTTCCGCGAGGGCCACGACACCGTCGGTTGCGACGCGGTGGTGGCGCGTCCCGACGGCAGCAGCGTCGGCTTCCTGCGGATGGCCCCCGGCCCGGACGACGGGTGGAGCGTCCCCGTAACCGTGGACGTCGAGGGCGTGTGGAGCTTTCACGTCGAGGCCTGGTCGGACCCGCTGGGTACCTGGTGGCACGACGCGCCGCTCAAGGTCGACGCCGGCGTCGACCTTGAGGTGGTCATGGAGGAGGGCGCTCAGCTCCACGAACGGGTGCTGGGTGGTCTGCCCAAGGCCCACCGGGCCGCCGTGCGCCCGGTGCCCGCGCTGCTGCGCGACTCGACCCGCGACCCGCAGGAGCGCCTCGCCGCGGCCCTGGCCCTGCAGCCGCTGCTGCAGAGCTTCCCGCTGCGCGAGCTCGTGACGGCCGCTGCGCCCCGGCAGGTGTGGGTCGACCGCCGCCGGGCGCTGTTCGGTTCCTGGTACGAGCTGTTTCCCCGCAGCGAGGGCGCGACCCTCGACCCGCCCCGCTCGGGGACCTTCCGCACTGCCGCCGAGCGGCTGCCCGCCGTCGCCGCCATGGGCTTCGACGTCGTCTACCTCCCCCCGGTCCACCCGATCGGTGCGGTCAACCGCAAAGGCCCCAACAACTCGCTGACCCCCGGTCCCGACGATCCCGGCTCGCCGTGGGCCATCGGATCGGCCGAGGGCGGCCACGACGCCGTGCACCCCGACCTCGGGACGCTCGAGGACTTCGACGCCTTCGTCGCCCGCACCGTGGAGCTCGGGATGGAGGTGGCTCTGGACCTCGCCCTGCAGTGCGCGCCCGACCACCCCTGGGCCACCGAGCACCCGGAGTGGTTCACGACCCGCGTCGACGGAACCATCGCCTTCGCCGAGAACCCGCCCAAGAAGTACCAGGACATCTACCCGTTGAACTTCGACAACGACCCGGCCGGGCTGTACGCCGAGGTGTTGCGGGTCGTGCGGTTCTGGGCCGACCGGGGCGTGCGCATCTTTCGGGTCGACAACCCCCACACCAAGCCGCTGCCGTTCTGGGAGTGGCTGATCGCCGAGGTCAAGACGACCGACCCCGACGTGCTGTTCCTCGCCGAGGCGTTCACCCGGCCGGCGATGATGCACGAGCTCGGGCGAATCGGGTTCACCCAGTCCTACACCTACTTCACCTGGCGGACCGGCAAAAGCGAGCTGCAGGACTACGTCCGCGAGCTGCAGGACAGCGCGTCGTACATGCGGCCGAACTTCTTCGTCAACACGCCAGACATTCTGCACGCCTCCCTGCAGTACGGCGGGCCGCCGGTCTTCAAGGTGCGGGCGGTGCTGGCCGCGCTGCTGTCCCCGAGCTGGGGCGTGTACGCCGGCTACGAGCTGTACGAGCACGTCGCCGTGCGGCCGGGCAGCGAGGAGTACCTGGACTCCGAGAAGTACCAGTACCGGCCGCGCGACTGGTCGCAGCCCTCGTTGGCGCCGTACCTGACCCGGCTCAACGAGCTGCGCCGCGAGCACCCCAGCCTGCAGTGGCTCACCAACACCACGTTCCACACCACCGACGACGACGCCGTGATGGCGTGGTCCAAGACCACCGGAGAGGACACGGTCCTGGTCGTGCTCAGCCTCGATCCGCACGGCACCCGCGAGACCACCGTCCGGCTCGACCTGCCTGCCATGGGGCTCGACTGGAACGACCAGCTGCACGTGCACGACGAGGTCACCGGCGCCGACTTCACCTGGGGCCAGGCCAACTACGTCCGGCTCGACCCGTTCGTGGAGCCCGCCCACGTCTTCACCGTCAGGACGCAGGCGTGAGCGAGGAGGCGTTCCGGCAGGACGACCTGGTCTCCCTCGAGACCTCGCGGGACCCGCTCTGGTACAAGCGGGCCGTCTTCTACGAGGTGTTGATCCGGGGGTTCGCGGACAGCAACGGTGACGGCACCGGCGACATCAAGGGCTTGGCGGGCAAGCTTGACTACCTGCAGTGGCTGGGCATCGACTGCATCTGGCTGCTGCCCATCTACGAGTCGCCGCTGCGCGACGGCGGTTACGACATCAGCGACTTCATGAAGGTGCTGCCGGAGTTCGGCGACCTCGGGGACTTCGTGTACCTGGTCGACGAGGCCCACAAGCGCGGCATGCGCATCATTGCCGACCTCGTGATGAACCACAGCAGCGACCAGCACCCGTGGTTCCAGGCCTCCCGCAACGACCCGACAGGCCCGTACGGCGACTACTACGTCTGGTCCGACACCAAGCTGAAGTACGAGGACGCACGCATCATCTTCGTCGACACCGAAACCTCCAACTGGACCTGGGACCCGGTCCGCGAGCAGTACTACTGGCACCGGTTCTTCAGCCACCAGCCCGACCTGAACTACGACAACCCCGCCGTGGCCGACGTCATGATCGAGGTCCTGAAGTTCTGGCTGGACCTCGGTATCGACGGCTTCCGGCTCGACGCCGTGCCGTACCTGTTCGCTCGCGAGGGAACCAACGGCGAGAACCTGCCGGAGAGCCACGACTACCTCAAGCGCGTGCGCAAGGAGGTGGACGACCTCTACCCCGACCGGCTGCTGCTGGCCGAGGCCAACCAGTGGCCCGCCGACGTCGTGGAGTACTTCGGTGACGACGACGAGTGCCAGATGGCCTTCCACTTCCCGCTGATGCCGCGCCTGTTCATGGCTGTACGTCGGGAGTCCCGCTACCCGATCAGCGAGATCCTCGCCAACACGCCGGCCATCCCCCCGAACTGCCAGTGGGGGATCTTCCTGCGCAACCACGACGAGCTGACCCTGGAGATGGTCACCGACGAGGAGCGCGACTACATGTACGCGGAGTACGCCAAAGACCCGCGGATGAAGTCCAACGTCGGCATCGCCCGGCGCCTGGCACCACTGCTGGAGAACAGCCGCCCCCAGATCGAGCTGTTCACCGGGCTGCTGCTGTCCCTGCCCGGGTCCCCGGTCCTGTACTACGGCGACGAGATCGGGATGGGCGACAACGTCTTTGTCGGCGATCGAAACGGCGTCCGGACGCCGATGCAATGGAACGGAGATCGCAACGCAGGATTCTCGAGCGCGAACCCGCAGCAGCTGTACCTGCCGGTCATCGTCGATCCTGAGTACCACTACGAGGCCGTCAACGTCGAGGTCCAGCAGGCCAACCCGCAGTCCCTCCTGTGGTGGATGAAGCGACTCATCGATCTCCGAAAGCGACACGCCGCATTCAGCCGCGGATCGCTGGAGTTCCTGCATCCCGAGAACCACCGGATCCTCGCTGATCACGGGAAACTCGACGCGACCCATCAGTTCGATGGGCCTGGAGCCGGCGAAGGCGAACAGATCCAGGTCCACGGGCTGGACGAACCGGGACAGGTTGGCGACCACCAGGATCACTTCGCC
>JAYTHS010000519.1:0-2593 GCA_043732345.1 Frankiales bacterium
GGGCAGGACCTCGCGGCTGCGGCCGGGAAGCCTCACGGAACCCGCCGGTCCGGGTGCCGCAGCACCCCGTCGGTCATCCAGCACCCGGCGTACGGCGGATCCTCCTGCAGGGACAGGACCCAGGTGAACCCGACGGTGTCGTCCTGCGCGGTGACCACCAGCACCTCCTGCTGCGCCTCCCCCTCGTGCTCGAGCAGGGGGCCGAGCTGGGCCGCCCGGTGCTCCAGCAGGACGCCGTAGACGGTGCTCCTGACCATGTCCGCGAAGCGCTCGACGGGCCCGGTCGCCTCCCGGTTGGCGGGACTGGCGAACTCCCAGGCCCGTCGGATCCCCGGCCCAGCCCCCTGTCCGGCACGGGCCTCGTCGCGCAGCCCCTCGAGCTGGGCCAGCACGACGTCGATCGGCGACAGGGCCGGTCCGGGCACGGTCACGTCAGTGGATCAGGAGCACTCGCGGCAGACGAGCCGGCCGCCTCTGTCCGACGCGAGCTGGCTGCGGTGGTGGACCAGGAAGCAGGAGCTGCAGGTGAACTCGTCGCTCTGCTTGGGCAGCACCTTGACGGTCAGCTCCTCGCCGGACAGATCGGCACCGGGCAGCTCGAGGGTCTCGGCGAGCTCGGTCTCGTCGACGTCCACGCTCGCAGACTGCGCCTCGGCGCGACGGGCCTTGAGCTCCTCGAGGCTGTCCTCGGTGAGGTCGTCCGCCTCGGAGCGGCGGGGGGTGTCGTAGTCGGTGGCCATGGTGTGGGGCTCTCTTCTGTTCGTCTCCGGCGCCCGGACAACGCGCGCGGGTCGGGTTCTGTGCCCGGGCACCTGGCGAACGGGGTCACCGCAGACCCGGGGGGGAGCGGCGAGGGTAGCGGCTGGCGTGCGGCCCTGCCCTACCCCGCGCACCGGGGGCTGCACCGCGTTCGCGCGGTTCAGTCGGGTGTCAGCCGGCGGCGGCGCCATACGCGCCCCAGAGCAGGTCGGTGAGCTGGTCGGTGAGCTCGGTGCGGGTGCAGGGCCGGGCCTCCAGCCACCAGTCGCCGGCGCCCTGGACCATGCCGACGATCCCCGCGGCCCAGACCGAGGCGCGTACGTCGTCGGGTGGCAGGCCGAGCTCGGCGGCGATACCGGCGCCGAGCTGCTCCTGCAGGCGGCGTACGAAGCCCCGCACCTGGCCGTGGATCGCGGCCGCCTCTGACGACTGCACCAGGAAGCGGTATACCTGCGGCTCAGCGTCGATGACCCTCAGGTAGGCCCCGACGGTCCGGTGGACCCGCTCGCGGGGTCCGAGCCCGGTCCGCAGCGCTGCGGTCAGCGCCTCGAGCAGCCGGTCGGTGTGCCGCTCGGCCAGCGCGGCGTAGAGCCCACCTTTGTCGCCGAAGTGGCGGTAGAGGATCGGCTTGGTGATGCCTGCCTCGGCAGCGATCGAGGCCATCGAAGCCGAGGCGCCGTCACGCTGCACCACCGCGTCTGCGGCGGCGAGCAGGGCCTCGCGGCGCGCGTCTCGGTCCTGCAGCAGCGTCATGCCGTCCTCAGACAGGAGCAGAGTCGGGGTCTGGCGCTCACGGGCTGTCGCACACGGGCTGCCGCACACGGGCTGTCGTACTGCCGTTCACGGGCTGCGCTCACGGGCTGTCGCTCATGGACCCGTTCGCTGTGCTCACGGGCTGTCGCTCATGGACCCGTTCGCTGCGCTCACGGGATCTGGTGCCCGGAGATCGCCCGGCTGATGATCAGGCGTTGTATCTCGCTGGTGCCCTCAAAGATGGTGTAGATCTTGGCGTCACGGTGCCACCGCTCGACGGGGTAGTCCCGGGTGTAGCCGTTGCCGCCGAGGATCTGGATGGCCTTCTCGGTGATGTCGACTGCGGCCTCGCCGGCGAACAGCTTGCTCATCGAGCCCTCGCCGGCCGTGAAGGGGATTCCGTTGCGGCCCATCCAGGCCGCCCGCCAGACCAGCAGGCGGGCGGCGTCGAGCTTGGTGCGCATGTCGGCGAGCATGAAGGCGATACCCTGGTTCTGGACGATAGGACGGCCGAACTGCTCCCGGGTGCCGGCGTAGTCCAGGGCGTACTCGTAGGCCGCCCGGGCGATGCCGACGGCCTGGGCACCGACGGACGGGCGCGAGGCCTCAAAGGTCGCCATCGCCGCCTGGCCACCCTTGGCACGGACGCTTTGCACGCTCTCGCCGCGGGCTACGGCGGCGGCGCGCTCGCGGGCCTTGGCCATCCGCTCGTCGATCTTCTCCTTCTCACCTAGCAGTGCCGAGCCGGGCAGCCGCAGGTCGTCGAGGATCACCTCGGAGGTGTGCGAGGCCCGGATGCCGTGCTTTTTGAACTTCTGGCCCTGCGACAGCCCCTTGCCCTTGAACTCCGGGCCCACGACGAAGCTGGCCTGCCCGCGGGCTTTCAGCGACGGGTCGACAGCCGCGACGACCACGTGGACGTCGGCGATGCCACCGTTGGTGATCCAGGTCTTGACGCCGTTGAGGACCCACTCGCCGGTCGCCTCGTCGTACAACGCCGTGGTCTTCATGCTCGAGACGTCGGAGCCGGCGCCAGGCTCGGACACGGCGAGCGCGGCGAGCTTGACGTCGGTCTCGGTGC
>JAYTHS010000520.1:0-2587 GCA_043732345.1 Frankiales bacterium
TACTTGGAGGACCTGTGACCAGACGACCCGCCCGCCCCTACGCCGCTGCGGTCTGTGGTGCCCTGCTGGCCGGTGATCTGCTCCTCGGTGGCCTGTCGATCGCTCCGGCCGGGCCCGTCCTGCAGGCCGTTGTGACGTACGACGGGCCCGCGGTGACCGTGCCCGGGGCTCACGTTGTGGTGGCGCTCCCCGGACTGCACGCGGCGGTGGTCCGAGGACAGGCCGGTGCTCTGCGCAGGCTGGCCGGGACTCCGGGGGTGCGGGGCCTGGCCCCGGACGACCGGGTCGGGCTCACCGGCGACACCGACAGGGGACCCGAGGGGGTGCTCGCGTCGCGAGGGCTCGGTGGCCAGGCCGGCCGGCCGGGGGCAGGTGCAGGGGTCCGCGTCGCCGTCGTAGACACCGGGGTCTCCGACACGGCAGCGTTGGACCGCGCCTCGGGGCGGCTCGTGGACGCTGCGGATGCCTCCGGGGTCGCCGACGGCCAGCCGGTCGGCACCGGCGGTCGGTACGACGACGGCTACGGCCACGGCACGTTCATGGCCGGACTGGTCGCGGGCGGACCGGTGCAGGGTACCGGCGGACGGGCCATCGGCGTGGCTCCCGCAGCCACCGTCCTGGTGGTCCGGGTGGCTCGCCCGGACGGCACGACCAGCCTCTCGCAGGTCCTGGGCGGGCTGTCGTGGGTCGCCGAGCACGCCGACCAGGTCGACGTCGTGAACCTGTCCTTCTCGCACCAGCGCCCCGCGGACGGCTACGGTGCCGATCCATTGACCGACGCCGTCGAGCGGCTGCGGACGGAGGGGGTGGTTGTCGTCGCCTCTGCGGGCAACGTCCCCGGAACCGTCGGCGACCCCGGCCTGGACCCGCAGGCCCTGACCGTAGGTGCCGCCGACCTGGCCACGCACCGCACGGCCTCCTTCAGCGGCAGTGCGACGGTCGCGGGCGTCGCCAAGCCCGATCTCGTCGCCAGCGGCGTCCACCTGCTCGGAGTGCTTCCTGCCGGCTCAGTCCTCGCCCGCGACCCCGGGACCGCTGATCTGCGGGGCAATCTGGTCCGCGGGACCGGCACCAGCCAGGCGACGGCCGTGACCAGCGGCCTGGCGGCGCTGCTGCTCGCTGACCACCCGACTGCCACTCCCGCCCAGGTCAAGGCGTCGCTGCGCTGTGCTGCCCGCCCGCTGCCCGGTCACCGTGATGGCGCAGGGCTTGCCCGGGCCGCCAGCGAGCTGTGCAGCGGACCTGACGGCGTTGCGCTCGACGGCTCCGGTGACGTGACGGGCGAGGGCACCTTCGACGCCTCCTCCTGGGCCGCGTCGAGCTGGGCGGCGTCGAGCTGGGCCGCATCGTCGTGGGCCGCGTCCTCCTGGGCCGCGTCCTCGTGGGCGGCGTCGAGCTGGGCCGCGTCGTCGTGGGCCGCGTCCTCCTCGGCCGCGTCCTCGTGGGCCGTCGTCGACCGAAACGCCGCACCGTGAGCCCTGTCCGGACGATCCGCGCAGTTGCGGTCGGGACGGCTGTCGCCGGGCTCGCCGCCGCTGCCGCGGACGGCTGGGGTCGGCCGGCCTGGTGGGCTCTGCCGCTGCTTGCCGCCGTCGTGGCGCTGTCCGAGCTCGCCGTGGTGAGCCTGCAGTTCGGTCGGCAGACCTGGACCTTCTCCCTCACCGAGGGAGCCCTGGGGGCCGCGTGGGTCCTCACCGCAGGCGCCTGGACCGTGCTGGCCGTGGTGCTCGGCGTCCTGGTCGCCCAGACGCTGCTGCACCGCCCGACCGTGAAGAAGGTTTTCAACCTCGCCGTCTTCGGTGCCGCGACCGCAGCCGGGTCCTTGGTCGCCGGCTCCGTCGGCGGCTCCCTCGGCAGTGTCGGCGGCGCCGTGGCCGGGCTCGCGGTCTTCTTCGCGGTCAACCACAGCCTGGTGGCGGTGGCGGTCGCCGTGACGAGCAACCGCCCCGTGGGCCGGCTGCTGATGTCGAGCGCGCCGCTGTCCGCCGTCCACACCGCGGGCAACGCCTCGATCGGCCTGCTCGCCGCCTTCCTGGCCGTCTCCGCCCCGCTCGGGTTGCTGGGTCTGCTCGTCCCGCTCGCCCTGCTGTGGTCGTCCTACGACCAGCAGACCCGCCGCAGCCAGGAGGTCCGGCTGTTCGCCGAGCTGGCCTCCGGCCAGGAGCGCGCGACGGCCCGGTCCAGTGACGTCTCGGCGCAGGTCGTCGTGACGGCGGCGGCCCGGCTGTTCGGGGGCGCCGACGTCGAGCTGGTCCTGCTCGCCGCCGACGGGCCCGTCCGGTGGGTCGGCGACGAGAGCTGCACACCCCGCCGGGTCCGGGTCGAGGCCGACGTCTTCGACGAGCCATGGGTGCTGCGGGCGATGGGCGCGCGGGGGGTCGCGACCGGCACCGAGGACGGCCGTCCGTGGTGCTCGGCCGTCCTCGGTGACCCCGATGCCCCGAACGCCGTGCTGATCGCCCGCCGGCCCGCCGGCTCCACCGGCTTCGGCCGGCGCGAGGCCGGGCTCGCCCAGGTGCTCGTCGGGCAGGCCACCGCGTGGCTGTCGGTCGCCGAGCTCGCTGCCCGGTCGGCGGCAGCGACCGCT
>JAYTHS010000521.1:0-8696 GCA_043732345.1 Frankiales bacterium
AAGACGACCTCGGGGTCGGGGGTGAGCAGCGCCCAGCCGGGTAACAGCTCGGCCAACGGCGTGGCCGTCGGACTCGTCAGCACCACGCCGAAGGCACCGCTTCCCGGGGCGTGCTGCAGCAGCTGGACGACCGAGCGGGCGAAGACCCCCTCTGTGAGCTCGGGGGTCGCGACGAGCAGGCGCCCGCACCAGCCCGTCCGCCCCGGCGTCTCAGGCAGTGCCCAGCGCCTGCTTCGCCCGGCTGCCGCGGTTCTTCTGCCGGTCGGAGGCGGACAGCTGCACCTTGCGGATGCGCACCGTCGCGGGGGTCACCTCGACGCACTCGTCCTCGCGGCAGAACTCGAGCGCCTGCTCGAGCGAGAGCTGCTTGTGGGGGATCAGCGGGACCAGCACGTCGGAGGAGCTCTGCCGCATGTTGGTGAGCTTCTTCTCCTTGGTGGGGTTGACGTCCATGTCGTCGGTGCGGCTGTTCTCCCCGACGATCATGCCCTCGTAGACCTCGGTGCTCGGGGGCACGAACATGACGCCCCGCTCCTGCAGGTTGGCCAGCGCGAACCCGGTGGTCGGGCCACTGCGGTCAGCCACCAGCGAGCCGGACGGGCGCGTGCGGATATCGCCGTGCCAGGCCTCGTACCGCTCGTGGACGTGGTGGAGCAGCCCGGTCCCCCGGGTCTCGGTGAGGAACTCGGTGCGGAAGCCGATCAGGCCGCGGGCTGGCACGATGTACTCCATCCGGGTCCAACCGGTGCCGTGGTCGACCATCTGCTCCAGCCGTCCCTTGCGCAGGGCCATGAGCTGGATCAGCACGCCCTGGTAGTCCGAGGGGGTGTCGATGGTGAGCCGCTCCATGGGCTCGTGGATCTTGCCGTCGACCATCTTGGTGACGACCTGCGGCTTGCCGACCGTCAGCTCGAACAGCTCCCGGCGCATGACCTCGACAAGGATCGCCAGCTGCAGCTCACCCCGACCCTGCACCTCCCAGGTGTCGGGACGCTCGGTGTTGACGACGCGGATCGAGACGTTGCCGACCAGCTCCTTGTCGAGCCGGTCCTTGACCTGCCGGGCGGTGAGCTTCTTGCCGCTCCGGCCCGCCATCGGCGAGGTGTTGATGCCGATGGTCATCGAGATGCTGGGATCGTCGATGGTGATCAGCGGCAGCGGACGCGGGTCGTCGGGATCGGCGAGGGTCTCCCCGATCGTAATCTCCGGGATGCCGGCGATCGCGACGATCTCACCGGGCCCGGCCTCCTCGATCGGGACGCGGGTGAGTGCCTCGGTGCCGAGCAGCTCGGTGAGCTTGACGCGCTCGACGGTGCCGTCCTGCTTGCACCAGGCGACGGTCTGGCCCTTGCGCATGGTGCCGTTGAAGATGCGGCACAGCGCGAGCCGACCGAGGTACGGGGAGGCGTCCAGGTTGGTGACGTGCGCCTGAAGCGGGGCGCCCTCGGTGTAGGTCGGGGCAGGGATGGTGTTCTTGATGACCTCGAACAGCGGCTCGAGGTCGGGGCTGTCGGGGCTGGTGCCGTCGGCGGGGCGGGTCAGCGAGGCCTGGCCGGTCTTGGCCTGGCAGTAGACGATCGGGAAGTTGATCTGCTCCTCGGTGGCGTCGAGGTCCAGAAACAGCTCGTAGGTCTCGTCGACGACCTCGGCGATGCGGGCGTCGGGACGGTCGACCTTGTTGATGATCAGGATGACCGGCATGTTCTGGGCGAGCGCCTTGCGCAGCACGAAGCGGGTCTGCGGCAGCGGGCCCTCCGAGGCGTCGACGAGCAGGGCGACCCCGTCCACCATCGACAGCCCCCGCTCGACCTCACCGCCGAAGTCGGCGTGGCCCGGGGTGTCGATGATGTTGATGAGCAGGTCCTTGCGACGGACCGCGGTGTTCTTCGCGAGGATCGTGATGCCCTTCTCGCGCTCGAGGTCCATCGAGTCCATGACCCGTTCGGTGACCGCGCCCTCCTCCTGCTGGTGGGCGGAGTAGGCCCCGGACTGCAGCAGCATCCCGTCGACGAGCGTCGTCTTGCCGTGGTCGACGTGGGCGATGATCGCCACGTTGCGGATGTCGCTGCGCTGCTTGTCGCCGTGGGCCGTGGACGTGGGCATGCAGGTACTCCGATGCGGGTCATGTGGGCGCCCGCGGAGCCCGCGTCGCAGGCTCAGACTACCGGCGTAGCACGCCGGGGACCGGGCCGCGCGTGCCGGAGGCCAACCGGTCAGCGCAGGTGCCGCCGCAGCGCGTCGACGACCGGCGCGTCGGCGGGGATCCACGGCACGTCGTCCAGCTCGTCGCGCCCCAGCCAGCGGTGGGCGTCGTGGTCGCGCAGCGCCGGCTCGCCATCCAGCTCGGCCAGGTAGACCCGCATCACCACGCCGGGGCCCAGGTCCAGCTCCGGGCCGACACGTTCCCCGACGACCGCCGCGCAGCCGAGCTCCTCCAGCAGCTCGCGGACCAGCGCCTGCGGCTCGCTCTCGCCGGGCTCGACCTTGCCCCCCGGCAGCTCCCACAGCCCGGCCAGCTGCGCCGGACCGGTGCGCCGCGAGGCGAGCAGCCGTCCACCGCGCACCACGGCTGCCCCCACGACCACCACGCCCGTCGCCGACACCCGACTATCTTCCCTCCCCGCCGCCGGGGTCGGCAGTTGCGAGGCAGGGCACTATGGGGGCCCGACCACGAGGAGCCCCCGTGCCGACCCTGCTGAACGCCGAGCTGATCACCGACACGCTGCGCTCGCTGCCCGGCTGGCACGGCGGCCCCGACCGGATCTGGAGGGACCTGCAGCTCACGCCTGAGCAGGACGCCGAGTTGCGGCGCCAGGTCGCCGTCGACGCGGCCGGGATGGACCACCACCCGCTCGTCGAGCACGTCGAGAGCGGTACCCGCTACACCCTGTGGACCCACTCGGCGGGCGGCGTGACCGAGCTGGACATCGTCCTCGCCTCGCACATCAGCGACCTGGCGCACCGACTCACGGGAGTACCGGGCATTCACGCCGTGCGCAGCGGCGCACCTGTCGTGATCACCCGTAACAGCCACGCTGAGGGCATGGAGACCGCCCCCACGATGGGGGTCTCCAGCGGTACGTCGGACACCCCCCACGTCCCGCTGCCCGACGACCGGCCGTTCGGCGACGAGCCCGGGGTCAACCCGCAGCAGCAGCTCTAACCTCGGGGCCGTGGGAGAGCAGTCGGCCGCGCTGCTCGCCGCCGGTCACCTCGGCGTCTTGCCGCCGCCCTGGCTCCCAGCCCTCACGGTCCGGCTCGGCGGTCCGCCCGGCTGGGACCTGGACCGCGTCGCGCGGTCCCACGGCGCTAGCGGGCTGCCGCCCACGGCGTACGACGGGGTCCGGCTGCACACCGTCCTACCCGACGGCACCCGGGCCGTCGTGCGCCCCGACCTCGCGGTCGACCTGTCCCGCCGGAGCGACCTGGCTCCGCTGCGTCGGGTGCTCGACCTCGACCGGGACCTGGGGGCCTTCCACGACGCGGTGGACGACCTGCTGCCGTGGGCCCGCGAGCGCGGTGCCGGCCGCCAGCTGCGCGCCGCGACGCCGTTCCAGGCCCTGACGCAGGCGCTGGCCGCGACCAACACGTCGTACGCCGGGACGCAGGCCATGCTGGCGTCGCTGGTGCGATGCAGCCCGACGGGCTTCCCCTGCCCCGACCTGACGGCCGAGCCGGCGGGTTGGGGTTACCGACTGCCGGCCCTGCTGCAGCTGTGCAGCACCGACCTCGACGGGCTCGAGGACCTCGAGGACGAGGCGCTGCACGCCACCTTCCTCGCGCTCCGCGGCTTCGGGCCGTTCGCCGCCGCGAGCGCGCTGGCGCTGCTGGGCCGACCCCGCCCCATCGTGCTCGATGGCTGGCTACGGCGCCAGGTCGCAGACATCTCGCCGTACGTCGCGCTCGGCCGCTGGGGCGGGACGGCGCTGTGGGCGGCCGTCAGCGAGCGCTGGCTCTACCGGTCGGTGGGCGGCACGTAGTCGCGGGCCGGGGGGCCGACGTAGACCTGCCGCGGTCGGCCGATCTTGGTCTGCGGGTCGGTGATCATCTCGCGCCACTGGGCGATCCAGCCGGGCAGCCGGCCGAGGGCGAACAGGACCGTGAACATCTCGGTCGGGAAGCCCAGCGCCTTGTAGATGACGCCCGTGTAGAAGTCGACGTTGGGGTAGAGCTTGCGCGAGACGAAGAAGTCGTCGGCGAGCGCTACCTCCTCGAGCTGCTGGGCGAGGTCCAGCAGCGGGTCCACCACCTTGAGGGACGCGAGGACGTTCGCCGCGACCTTCTTGACGATGGCGGCGCGCGGGTCCCAGTTCTTGTAGACCCGGTGACCGAAGCCCATGAGCTTGACGCCGGGCTCCTTGTCCTTGACCCGCTGGACGAAGCGGGCCACGTCGCCCCCGTCGGCCTGGATCCCCTCGAGCATCTCAAGGACCGCCTGGTTGGCCCCTCCGTGCAGCGGCCCGAAGAGCGCGCTGACGCCGGCGCTGATCGACACGAACAGGTTCGCGTTGCTGCTACCGACCATCCGCACCGTCGAGGTGGAGCAGTTCTGCTCGTGGTCGGCGTGCAGCAGGAACAGCAGGTTGAGCGCCTTGCTGGCGACGGGGTCGACGACGTAGTCCTCGGCCGGGACCCCGAAGGTCATCCGCAGGAAGTTGTCGACGTAGCCCAGGTTGTTGTCCGGGTACAGGAACGGCTGCCCGATCGACTTCTTGTGGGCGTACGCCGCGATGGTCGGCATCTTGGCGAGCAGCCGGATCGTCGACTGCTCGACATGGTCGGGGTCGAACGGGTCCAGCGAGTCCTGGTAGAAGGTCGACAGCGCGCTGACCGCGCTGGACAGCACGGCCATCGGGTGCGCGTCGGTGGGGAAGCCCTTGAAGAACTCGCGAAAGTCCTCATGCAGCATCGTGTGCCGGCGGATCTTGCCCTTGAACTCGTCGAGCTGGGCCGCCGTGGGCAGCTCGCCGTAGATGAGCAGCCACGAGACCTCAAGGAAGCTGGCCTGCTCCGCGAGCTGCTCGATCGGGTAGCCGCGGTAGCGCAGGATCCCCTTGTCGCCATCGATGAAGGTGATCGCGCTCTGGCACGAGGCAGTGTTGACGAACCCGGAGTCCAGCGTCACGTAACCCGTGCCGCTCAGCAGCTTGCTGATGTCCAGGCCTGAGGGTGCCTCGGTGCCTGCCACACCCGGCAGCTCCAGCACACCATCGGGGGTCTCCAGCTTGACGTCGGTCACGCACATCTCCTCCTGCTCGCGGACACTCCACTATCCCGTACGACGCGGTGCCGGTGCCGCCCAGGCTTCGTGGCAGGCTCGGCCCCATGGTCCTCGAAGTCGCCCTCATCGACGTCACCGCCGGCTCCGAGCCGGCCTTCACCGCTGCGTATGCACAGGCCCGGACGGTCATCACCGACGCCGTCGGCTGCCGCTCGGTGCGGATGACCCAGGGCGTCGAGACGCCCACGCGCTTCGTGCTGCTCGTCGAGTGGGACGGCGTCGCGGACCACGACGCCTTCCGGTCCTCCCAGGCGTTCGGGCAGTGGCGTGCCCTCATTGGCCCGCACTTCGCCAGCCCGCCGCACGTGGAGCACTTCAGCGACGTCTGAGGGACCGCACCTCAGGCGGTGGTCATGACCCAGCCGGTCGACCAGTCGTTGGCGTCGAGGTCGTGAGTCGCGTCGGTGTTGCGGACACACAGACCGACCCGGGAGTCCTCGGCCCGGGCGACGACCGTCGACCCCGTCACCGCGTAGCTCCCGCGGCCCTGGCCGGCCACCTCGACGGTGAGGAAGTCACCGCCGTTCAGGGACGACGGCGCCGACCTGCCGTCGGTCAGGCACACCGCGAGGTCGTCCTGCACCGGGCCGGTCGTGGACCGCAGCACCGCCACCGCGCTCCCGGTCAGCCGCTGCCCCGCCGCGACCCGCACCGTGGCGACTTCGCCCACCATCACGAAGGCGTCGGCTCCGTGGGCCACGACCGGCAACGCACCGCCGAACGTCACGACGCCGAGCACGCCGGCGGGCCCGGCCAGACCGGGGACCCCGGTCGCCCCCGGGGGCACCCGCCGGACCGCGCTCCCCCGGCGACCCGACTGGCCCCTGCGATCCGGTCCGGCCCGGCACTCCGGTCATGCCCTGAGCCCCTGTCGCGCCAGGCGTCCCGACCGCGCCCGGTGCGCCCGGCAGGCCCTGTGCCCCCGGAACACCCTGTGCCCCCGGAACATCCTGCGCCCCCGGAACATCCTGCGCCCCCGCCGCACCCTGCGCCCCCGCCGCACCCTGGGCCCCCGTCACGCCCCGGGCCCCGGTCGCCCCCCGCGGGCCGGTGAGGCCCCGCGGCCCGGTCGCGCTCCAGTTCAGGCTCGTCGTACCGCTGGGGCACCGGCTCGTCGTGTTGACGACGCGCAGTGCGAACGTGGTGTTGCTCTAGCAGCCGTGGATGACCCCGTTGGCGTCCCGGACGGCCGCCCATCCGACACCACCCGCCAGGCCCACGGTGGCGCTGACAACGACTGCGACGCCCAGCTCGGCCTTGCGCACGGTGCCTCCCGGACCCGACTCCCGAACCGACGCCCCACCGACGCCGACCGCAGCAGGGTGCCACCGCCGACGACTCGGTGTCAGGTGGTGGGTGACCCGATGGCCGGTGGAGACGGGTGCCCGCCCGTGTGGACCGTCCCAGCAGGTGCCGGTGCCGCCCTCTAGGCTCGGGGGCGTGAGTAAAGTCGATGCGATGCGGGCGCTGCGCGAGGCCCGGATGTCCGCCCAGGCCAAGGCGGTCACCACCGCCCCAGCCCGCCGTCCGCACGTCACCCCGGAGGTGCGCGCCGCCACGACCGTCCCGTCGCCGGACATGCCCGCAGACGCGCCGGAGGCTGACGTGGAGCGCTGCGGTCACCGCAACATGGGGGGCCGCAGCTGCACCCGCGACACCGGACACAGCGAGAAGAACCACCGCTACGTCTGACCTGCCCAGGCCCTCGCCTTACAGCACCTGGACGACGAGCAGAGCCACGTCGTCGCTGGCCTGGCCCCCGAGCTCGCGCAGCACCCGCTCCGCCATGACGTCGGGGTCATCCCCTGCACCGCGCTCCACCGATACGCGGAGCGCCTCGAGGCGCTCACCCAAGGGCGCCTCGCGCGACTCGACGAGTCCGTCAGTGCACAGGACGACCACATCCCCGGGCAGCAGCTCGGTGACGTGCTCGGTACGTCGACTGCCGACCTCGACCCCGAGCATCAGGTCGGCAGGGGTCTCGAGCAGGGTGGCGCGGCCACCGCGCAGGTGGACCGGAGGCAGGTGGCCGGCGCTGCTCCAGAGGAGCTGCCGCACCCCGTCCCTCAGGGGACGGAGCAGCCCGACGACGCAGGTGGCCCCGGCGTCGAGACCCAGCGCGTCGGCGGTCCGCTCCAATCGGGACAGCGTCGCCGCCGGTCCCTCGCCGCGGTCGACGGCGTGAGCACGCAGCAGGTTGCGCAGGTCAGCCATCCTGGTCGCTGCCGCAACGTCGTGCCCGCTGGCGTCCCCGACAACGACGCACAGCCCGCCGGGGACGTCGAACGCGTCGTACCAGTCTCCTCCGACGTCCAGGCCCTGCGCTGCCGGGACGTAGCGAGCCGCCAGCAGCAGCCCCGGCACGCGCGGGACCGGTGGCATCAGGCTGGTCTGCATGGCCCGCGCGACCTCGCGCTGGACGACCAGCAGCTGGGCGGCCTCCAGCGCCAGGGCCACGTGCAGGGCGATGTCGGCCACCACGACGACATTGGCATCGGTGAACCTCGAGCGGCTGCCGAGCGTCAGGACACCCTTCGGTAACCCGTGGGCGACGAGCGCGACGACCAGCACCTCGTGCGCCCCGACGTCCAGTGCGGACTGCGCCTGGATCCGGCTGCGCACGTCGTCGCTCGAGGCCGCGGCCTGCAACGCGGCAATGTCGAGCCGCAGCAGCTGGCCCGGGGCGTCAAGGACCGCCGGCAGGAGCCCGACGGAGCCGGCGGAGGAGCGCCGGGCCAACCGCAAGCCCATCGCGGGTGACAGCACGATCGGGCCGGAGCGGCCGTGCGCCGCGACGCGCGTCACCAGGTCCGGCTCGTCGAGCCGGTCGGCGAACACCCAGTCCGCGAGCCCGGTGAGTCGACGGGCCACCCGGCCGAGCACGGCGCTGCTGTCGGGAGCCCCTGCGGTATCACGAACCACTGCGGCGAGCAGGCTGGTCACGTCAGGCGCGCAGGTGCCGGTCGAAGAACGCCAGGATGCGGTCCCACGCGTCCTGGGCCGACGGCTCGTGGTAGCTCAGGCCAGCGACCCGCTCCAGCAGGTTCAGCGGACCCAGACCGTGACGGTTGAGGAACGAGTGGCCGGCCTCGGGGTACTCCTTGACGTCGTGCTCGACGCCGAGCTCGGTGAGGACCTGCTCCAGCCGCGCCGCCGCGCCGCGCAGGCCGCGGTCCTTCGCCCCGTAGCTCGCCACGACGGGGCAGGCCCCGGCCAGGACCCCCTGCGGGTCCCGGGGGAGCGGACCGTAGTTGGGTGCCGAAGCGTCGAAGCCGCGAGCCGCCATGAGCAAAGCGAAGCCACCGCCCTGACAGAAGCCGATAACCCCGACCTTACCGGTGCAGTCGGGCCGGGCAGCAGCCCAGGCCCGGACCGCCTCGATGTCGTCCACCGCCTGGCCGTGACCCCGGGACAG
>JAYTHS010000522.1:0-2583 GCA_043732345.1 Frankiales bacterium
ACCAGGAACACGCCCAGCGGGAAGACCCTGACCCGACCCCCGGCGTCCTCCAGGCTGACCCGCTCCCGGTCGCAGTCCACGACCGCACCGCACCAGCCCGTCGCGGGCTCCTCGACGACCAGGTCGCGGTCGGCCGGCAGGTCGGGTGGGACCCGCCGGGCCGGTGGCCGCAGGTCGATCCCATCGTAGGAGCGCATCGGAACATCCTGCGTCGGGCGGCGACGGACGGGCGGATCCGCCACGCACCACAGCAGCGGAAGCGCGGACCGTAGGCTTCTGGAGTGTCCTCCGTGCCCCCGCGCAGTGCGCTGCTGGCCTGCTGGACGACGGCGTGGCTCCGCTCCGAGGCCTCGCTGTCCGACCTGGTGGCGCACGTCACGGCGTACGACGACGTCCACACGGTGAGGGAACTGTGGGTCGACGACCTCCCGCTCGAGCAGGCCGTGGCCCGGCTGCGGGCGGACGGGGTCCAGCGCCTTCGGGTCGTCCTGCCGGCACCCGGTGACCCCGTCGGGCTGCCGGGGCCAGGTGCGTTCACGACCGCCGCCCTGCTGGCCTGCGAGGGTGCCCTAGCGCTGCGCCCGGACGGGTCCGGGATGGGACTGGTGCCGCACGTCGAGGCGCACGGCACCGCGGTGGACGGCACCGTCACGACGGTCACCTGGACGGCCTACCCCGTCGAGGTCTCCGGCCCTGAGCCGGGGCCGTTCCTGCACGAGGCCGAGCACGACCTGCGGCTCGGGGTCGTGGAGGCGGCCCGGGCGCTGGCCGACCTCGACGTCGCCCGGTGGCGCCCGGAGGTCGCCGGGGCGCTGGCCGACCTGCGTCGGGGGGCACGCCGTGGCCTCGACGACGACGAGCTCCCCGGCTCCTGGTCACCTCGCGCCCGGCAGGTGCTGGTGACCACACGGCAGCTCGGGGGGGTCCTGCAGCTCGCCGGCCAGGACACCGGTGGTGCCGTCGACGCCCGGGAGGCGCTCGCCCGCGACGCGGCCCTGCGCGACCTTGCCCGGTTGGTGCGACGGGCCCGGGTCGCGGCCTACAACGCCGGCCCGGCCACGTGAGCCTGCTGGTCACCGTGACCGGACGGGACGCCCCCGGGGTGACCGCAGGCCTCATGGACGTCCTGTCGGCGCACGGCGCGTCGGTCCTCGACGTCGAGCAGGTGGTGGTGCACGGGCGCCTGCTGCTCGGGGTCGTCATCGCCGGTGACGGCGACGGGACGGCGGTGCGGGCCGCCTTGGCGGGCGCGGCAGACCGCTTGGGCGTGGACGTGGAGTTCGCGGCGCTGTCCGACGCACAGGACCCCGAGCCGACGGTCCGCCACCACGTCGTGGTGCTAGGTGCCCCTGCCGCCGGCGGCGCTCGCCGGCGTCACCCGTCGGCTGGCCTCGTGCGGGGCCAACATCGAGCGAGTCCAGCGCCTGTCGTCCTTCCCCGCCCAGTCCTACGAGCTGCTGGTCGCCGGCGGCGACACCGCTCAGCTGCGGGCCGCCCTGGCCACCGAGGCGGTGCTGCAGCAGGTCGACGTGGCGGTGGAGCGGGCCTCGATCTTCCGCCGCGCGACCCGCCTGGTCGTGCTCGACGTCGACTCGACCCTCGTGCAGGGCGAGGTGATCGAGCTGCTGGCGGCCGAGGCAGGCTGCCTGCAGGAGGTCGCCCGGGTGACCGAGGCCGCGATGTCCGGTGAGCTGGACTTCGAGGCCTCGCTGCGGGCCCGGGTCGCCCTTCTCGCCGGGCTCCCCGTCGAGGCGGTCGACCGGGTGCGGGCCGCCGTGCGGCTGACCCCCGGCGCCCGCACGCTGGTGCGGACCCTGAAGCGGCTGGGCTGGACGGTGGGCATCGTCAGCGGCGGCTTCACCGTGGTCACCGACGACCTGGTCGCCGAGCTCGGGCTCGACCACGCCCTCGCCAACGAGCTCGAGATCGTCGACAGGCGCCTGACGGGACGCGTGCTCGGCGAGGTCGTGGACCGGGCCGCGAAGGCCGCAGCGCTCCGGCGCTTCGCCGCCGAGGCAGGCCTGCGGCAGGAGCAGACGGTGGCGATCGGCGACGGCGCCAACGACCTGGACATGCTGGCCGCTGCGGGCCTCGGGATCGCCTTCAACGCCAAACCGGTCGTCCGGGACGCGGCCGACGCCGCGCTGTCCGTGCCGTTCCTGGATGCCGTCCTGTTCCTGCTCGGGATCCCCCGGCACGAGGTTGAGCAGGCGGACACGCAGGCTTCCGACAAGGACTGAGCCGGTGTCAGGCCGGGCAGGTTCCAGGCCTGCGGGCGGGCGGGCGGCGGGCCGGGCGGGTGTCAGGCCGGGCGGGTTCCAGGCCTGCGGGCGGGCGGCGGGCAGCACTGGCGCGGACAGCGGTCGTGCGTCGCCACGCCTCCGTGGTCGCCCAACTCCGCAGGGGCGGCGATCCGCTCGACGACCAGGTCGCGCAGCATCGCGACGAACTCCGGGTCCGTCCCGACGGTCGCAGCCCGCCGGACGACGAAGTCCGGCATGTCGGCGTCGAGGCGCTCGCGGGCCTGGACGTCGAGGTCGTAGAGCACCTCGACGTGGTCGCTGGTGAAGCCCAGCGGCACCA
>JAYTHS010000523.1:0-8687 GCA_043732345.1 Frankiales bacterium
CGCGGCCCGCCAAGCGGCCGAGCAGCTCAATGCTGAAGGCACTCGCCGCACCGCCGGTGCCACCGCCGCGGCGCCGACCAGGCAGACCACCCCCTCGACGGGCCTCCCGAGCTCGACGTGGACCCCGGCGAGCAGCCGGGCACAGCGCCCACCATCCACCTCGCGATAGGCGGGGAGGACCTTGCCGGTGGGGAGGAGCCAGCCTTGCCCGAGGCCCACACAGTCTTGCCCGGTGGGGAAAGAACGTGGGTTGCGGCCCGAATGGCCTTGCCCGGGGGAGCGCACATCGCTCTCCCGGCCCGGCGAGGCCGACCTGTCCTGCGCGCGGCGTCGAGGGTAACGACGCGTCGTTCCTTGCGACCTTGGCCGAGGATTCCTGGCCTCCCCCGTGGTTCGGTGCAGCGACCGCGGCCCGCACGGATACCGCGCGTCGCGTCGACGACCTGCTGGCTGAGGGTTTCGGCCGGGCTGAGTGATCGTCTACGACACCGGGCTGCTGGTCGCCGAGGTTGGCTACCTGCTGGCTCGGAGCCGGCGCTGCGATCGAGGCGATGTTCTTGCGCAGCTTGGCCAACCGTGACCTTGCTCAGGGCGGGTCGGGGGAGAACTCGAGCTGCTCGATGCCGACCGGCCGGGAACTGAGTTGCGCGGTCTGGTGTGCCAGCCAGCCTCGGAAGTCCAGGTACGGCTCCACGACCGGCTGCCTGGCGCGCCGGGCCTCCGACCGCAGCGCTCGAAGGGCTTCGCTTCCGCGGTACTTCCGGCCGCGCTTCTCGCCCTCCGCCAGCAGCAAGCCCGCCGACACTAGGGCGGCCAAGTCTCGAGTGGCCGTCTTTGCTTCCACTCCGGTTGACCGCTCATAGCTGGAGCGGCGAAGCCGCAGGCCATAGGCCGCGTCGAAGACGGCTGGGACCGAGCGCTCGGGGAGCCCTTCGCGATCCACCAAGGCCTCGACGCCGTTCCACAGCGCGGCTGTCTCGGCGTTACGGGCCAGGACGGTCTGGGCCTGGATGTGATGGGCCCGGAGGTTGAACCGGACCCACGCCGTGGTGTCGCGGGCCGGTTGCCACTGTCCATCGGCGGTCACGGCTAGGACGGCGTAGTAGTCCTCGGTGTTGTGCCCGAGGAACTCTTCGATGCTGCTGAACACCGGCGCAGCCACTTGGTCACGGCTGAGCACGAGGGTCTGCAGGCAGCGGGCCATCCGACCGTTGCCGTCTCGGAAGGGATGGATCATCACCAGGTTGAGGTGCGCCATCGCTGCCCGGACGTAGACCGGAACGTCGGTCTGTGCCGCCGCAACCTCCAACATCAGCTCGTCGAGGAGTGCCGGTACGGAAGCGAAGGGCGGTCCCTCGTAGACGGTCTTGTCGGCGCGTTCGTCGCGAACGAAAATCGGTCCAGTGCGGAAGCGGCCGGGGCTCTTGCCGATGTCGTGGCTGAGCAGCATGTAGTGCAGCGAGCGGACCAGCGACGGGTCGAGAGTCATGTGGGGGTCGTCAGCCAGCTGCAGCACGTAGCTCATGGCTGTGCGGTAGCCAAGGATCTCGACCCAGGTCTGGGCGTCCGCGTCCTGCGGCTCGTCATCCTCGACGGCGGCGATCGCGTCGTCCTCATTGACGTCGTACCCCTCGATGCTGTTGCTGCCCTGGATAGCCTTGGCCAGCAGGTTGCGACGCAGCACCCCTGTCCACTTCTTCGGGGCGTGGGTGTCTTGGCGAAGCTCGACTCGCATCTCGTCGATCTCGCGGATGACGGCGAGGTCCCTTGCGTCGAGCGGGGGTACCTGGAACAGCATGGTCAGGCCCTCCCCAGGTCATGTCCCATAGTCCGTTACCTACGGACGTATGTCTTTATCTTATGGACACTTGGACATCCAGGCAACTGGGACACGCCCCAAGGGCTCCGCGAATCCGCGACATCCCGATCCTCAGGGGCACCCGATTGGCAGCAACGCTGGCAGCAATAGACCTTCAAAACAGCCCCGGACGGCCTTGGACGCCGGTGGACCCGCGAAGGCCGAATATGCCTTCTGACCTGCGGTGATGCACGAAATCGGCGAGAAGCAGCGGACGCCCGCGGACGCCTCGCATGAGACTACGGATCAAGAGGTTGCAAGTTCGAATCTTGCCGGGTGCACACAAAAGGCCAGGTCAGGGGTGGTGTCGCGGTTAGCGAGCCGCTGGTGTCTGTGGGCCTATGCAGCAAAGTCGGCGGCGGTCGGGCAACTCCCCGGATATTTTTGCCAGCTCGAGACCTTTTCAACGGCAATCGGGTGCAACGTTATCGTGGCGTGAGGTCCATCCAGACCGATGTGACACGACCTACGATTGGTGTTCGACTCGACTTCTCATAGGTGGTGGCAGTGCGGCGATGGGCGGACCTGGACGAGGGCTTGGGCGAGTTACACTCGCTCTCGTCGGCCGAGAGCGCGGACGACCTGCACCGGGTTCTGGTCCTGCACCCCCACGTACGCGAGAGCGCTGACGCGTTCGAGCCGATGGCCCTTCTCAGCAAGCACCACGCCACAGAGCCCGAGACGTCGGCTAAGACCGCTGTCCTGTTGCTCACGGATCGTCGGTGGCGGGGCGGCGTCAGACACCTCGTCGACAGGATCGCGGAATCGGGGTTGCTGACGGGCGACCAGCTGGATCTCCTTGCGATGACGTTCTTGGCTGCGGACCGCTGCGTCTACTGGGAGGTGCCCGAGGACTGGTTCTCGGAAGAGTCCGTGGTCATCGTCCTGAGCGACGAGGAGGGCGTGGACGCGGACGAGGTTGCAGAGGACGTGAGCCCAGCCGTGGCGGCCCGGGAGGTTGCGCCGACCCTTCGCCGTTGGGCCGCAGCTCGCCTCCTGGCCGGCGAGCCAGCGAACTGGCCGCGGTTGCTGGCGAGGGCCGAGGACCTCGACGCGAGGCAGGCCGCAGCGGTGGTGGCCGGGATGTTCGACAGCATCGGGTCCATGCCGACCGCCGCGCAGGCTCTGCTCGTGACGAAAGGGACGACGTGGCCCCACCAGAGCGTCCGGCGGGCTGCCCTGGAGTTCGTCGCCGCCCGCGACGGCGCGCACGTGGCCTCTCAGCTGGCGCGCGTGGACCCGAACGCCAAGATCCGTTGCTGGGCGGCCACCCTTGACCGGCCCCGAACCGGTTCAGGGCAATCGGAGGTCCGCGGGTCTGAGCCCGACCCCGGTCCCGGCCTGCCGCCAGACGAGTTGGGTCAGCCGACTCTCTTCTGAGCGGCCAACAGTTCTTAGGAATCTTAGGTGGCTTTTGCCGAATAACATAAAGTGCCCTAAGAAGTGGAAGATAACGTCATGCGCGCGCTGACCAACCCGTATACGCCCAACGCCGGCGCGGAGCCGCAGGCAATCGTCGGTCGCGACGACCAGCTCGAGTCCTTCGAGCTATTGCTGGGTCGAATCGAGCGTGGGCGCACCGAGCAGTTGATGATCATCACAGGACTGCGCGGCGTGGGAAAGACCGTGCTTCTGGGGCAGTTCCGGACGAAGGCTCTTGTGCACGACTGGGTCGTCGTCGAGGTTGAGGTCAGCAAGCACGACGAAAACGACTTCCGTCGGAACATGGCGTCTCGGCTGCGAACCGCGTTGTTGGAGCTCTCGCCGAAGGCGCGCTGGACGAACCGGTTCAAGCATGCTGCGGGGGTGTTGAAGTCCTTCACGACCAGCATGGACCCCACTGGCAGTTGGTCGGCGGGGTTCGACGTCGAGGCGGCGGAAGGCTGCGCAGATCACCCGAACCTCGCGAAGACCTCACGGACGTTTTCCTCGCCTTGGGGGAGGCGGCTCGCGAGCAGGAGAGGGGCATCGTCCTGCTGCTCGACGAGGTGCAGTTCCTTGACAAGCAGCAGCTCGAAGCGCTGATCGAGGCCTTGCATGAGATGGTCCAACGCAAGCTGCCCATCACGATGGTCGGCGCCGGACTGCCTCAGGTCGCCGAGCTGGCAGGCGATGCGAAGTCCTGCGCCGAGCGGTTGTTCAAGTTCCCGCAGCTCGGCAACCTTTCGGACGATGACGCTAGGTTGGCCTTGCTTCGACCGGCGGAGAGCGAAGGGGCGACCTTCACGGGCGATGCCTTGGACGAGTCCTTCGCCATCACGGGTGGTTACCCGTACTTCCTCCAGGAGCTCGGCTACGCGGTCTGGACCGAGGCGGAAGGACCTGAGATCACGGTGGATGACGTACGCGCTGCCGTACCTGCCTACGAGTCCAAGCTCGACGCCTCGTTCTTCAGAGTCCGCCTGGACCGCACCACGGACCTGCAGAGGGCGTACCTGCGAGCGATGGCCCAGCTCGGCTCGGCCGCCCAGAAGGCCGCGAATGTTGCGGACCTCATGGGCCGTCCGTCGACGAACCTGGGTCCCACCAGGGCGGAGCTGATCAACATTGGGTTGCTCTACACGTCCCAGCACGGTTACGCAGCTGTCACCGTCCCCCACTTCTACCGCTACCTCATCAGAGCGATCCCAACGCTGGATGTCCCACCGCTGAAGCCGCGGAAGTAATTCGGAAGAAAGCTCTCGGATGTAGCCAAGATGTAGCCAAGCCAGCGGACGGCAGCGGTCGCGGTGTCCGATTTCGCGAGGGGGCAGTATGCGCGGTCAGGCTGAGCGGACGCGTCTGGACGCCGGTGGCAGGCTCTCCCTGCTCCTACGGATCAAGAGGTTGCAAGTTCGAATCTTGCCGGGTGCACCAGAGAACGTGCAGGGCAGAGGCCCTATCAGCCGCACTCGGTAGCAGCGACCCCCATTGTCGCCCTCGATGTCAGCCAAACTGTCAGCCAAAAGTTGCCGAGGTCGGGCAGCATCCCCTCCACGAGGGCGGCGAAGGCCGAGTCGGTCTGGGCCTTCGTCTCCGTGGAGGTATCCATCGAAATCGAGATGTGGCTGTGGCCCGTGCCCTGCTGTAAATCCTTGTCGCGGATCCCCTGGTCATGTGCGTGTGCCGCAGGCTGTGTGGCGTGGCGTGGGCAATCTTGGCCTTGCTGGACCGGCGTCCCATCAGGTGGGTGACGCTCCCGGAGTCCAGCGCCGCACCTTCGGCGGTGGTGAACAACAGACCCGACTCACCCCAAACAGGTCCAGGGGCAGCCTGCTCGGCCTCGCGGGTGCTGAGGTGGTCGCGGAGCAGATGAGCGGTTTGTGGACCAAGCGTCAGGCTTCTCTGCACTCCTCGCTCCGGTGGGCCGATCACGAGGCCAGTAACGCGAGTGATCTGTTGGCGGACGTAGAGCACGTTGTTCTCTCCGTCGAGGTCGATGAGCAGGAGGCCGATGGCCTCGCCCCTGCGGAGCCCACACTCGTACATGAGGAAGAACACCCCGAAGAGCCGGTTCTTTCGCAGGACCCGAAACAGATTGTCGCGCTCGTCTCAGGTCAGCCGTCGAGTTGGAGGCACTGCCTTCTTGGGTGCGGGGAGGTCAACGCCACGCCGTCTTCCGAAGCCGCGCGCGAACACCATCGGGCGCGTCGACGGCCCCGGTCACGCGCACGGCGTGCCGTGCCACGGCGCCGCTCGCTGGCAGCACCCCTCCTCAGCCGTCCGGCGAACGCCGCATGCCACATGTCGTGACCTGCGCCACGAAAGTGCCCCAGGGTTTCCGGTCCTGGCCCGCCGGCGTTCACGCGCCGGACGCCCGGGCCCGGCACGGTGGCTGGCATGCAGGTCCTCGGTCACCGTGGCGCCACCACCGCAGGCATCCCGGAGAACACGCTCGCCGCCGTCGGCCGGGCCCTCGCGCTCGGGGCCGACGGCGTCGAGGTCGACGTCCGGTTGACCCGCGACCTGGTCCCAGTGCTGTCCCACGACCCGGGGCTGCGTCGCACGGCGGGGATCAACCGTCAGCTGGGCGCTCTGGACCTTGCCGAGCTGCCTGCCGTCGGGGGGCACGCCATCCCGACGATGGACGAGGTGCTGGAGCTCGTCGCCGGCCGGGGACTGCTGGTTCTGGAGCTCAAGGCCCCTGGCTGGCGCACGCCCTGCCCGGTCGAGGCGGTCGCCCACCACCTCGGGCGCCACCTGCTCGACGACGTCGTGGTGTCGAGCTTCGACCGGCCACGCCTGGCCAGGCTTCGGGGGAGGCTCGCAGTCAAGACCGCCCTGCTGAGCCGCCCCGGGGTCCCGGCCAGGGTCGCCGTCCAGCGAGCCCTCGCCGACGGGCACGACCAGGCACACGTCCACGTGCGCTCCCTGGTCCTCCGCCCGGAGGTGACGTCGCAGGCTGCCCGGCGGGGGCTCGAGGTGGTCGGCTGGACCGTCGACGACCCGGCAGATCTGCTGCGCTGTAGCCAGTCCGGGACCGCCGCCGTGATCAGCGACCGGCCCTGCGCAGCCCGGTCGGTCCTCGCGGGGCAGCGCCGGGCGGCGTGAACGTCGTACGGATCTGGCCTGTCCGTCACGTGCCGGCCCGCGGGATCAGCGGCGACGGACGAGGTCCAGGAACTCCCCACGGGTGCGGGCGTCGTCGCGCAGCCGACCGCGCAGGGCCGACGTGACCGTCTTGGCGCCGGGGGTGCGCACCCCGCGCACGCTCATGCACATGTGCTCGGCCTCCAGCACCACCCCGACGCCGCGAGGCACGAGCTCGTCCTGCAGCCAGGTCGCGACCTGCTGGGTCATGCGCTCCTGCACCTGCAGTGCCCGGCTGTAGCGCTCGACGATGCGGGCCAGCTTGGACAGCCCCAGGATCCGCTTGTCGGGCAGATAGGCGACGTGCGCCTGCCCGACGAACGGCAGCAGGTGGTGCTCGCACAGGCTCTGGAACGGGATGTCACGGACCACAACCAGCTCGTCGTAGCCCTCATCGTTGGGGAACGTCGTCACGTCGACGTCGGTCGGGGTCAGCAGCTCGGCGTACGCCGCAGCGACCCGGCGGGGCGTCTGCTGCAGGTGCTCGCTGGTCGGGTCCTGCCCCAGGGCGGCCAGCAGGTCCGTGACCGCCCGCTGGGCTGCCTGCAGGTCGATCGCCATGGCGCGAACCTACGCTGCCTCCCATGACGGATGCCCCATGACAGGTCCCCTCGCCGGTGTCCGGGTCCTCGAGCTCGCCGGGATCGGCCCCGGGCCCTTCGCCACGATGCTGCTGGCCGATCTCGGCGCCGACGTCGTCCGGGTCGACCGGGTCACGCCTGCCGGGCTGCGGCTCGGGACCGGCGAGCGGGCCGACATCGTCAACCGGGGCAAGCGCTCGGTCGCCGTGGACCTCAAGACCCCTGAGGGGCTGGGGTTCGTGCTCGACCTCGTCGCCGCCAGCGACGTGCTGGTCGAGGGGTTCCGGCCGGGGGTCGCCGAGCGCCTCGGCCTGGGTCCCGACGCGTGCGCCGCGAGGAACCCCGGGCTGGTCTACGGCCGCATGACGGGATGGGGGCAGGACGGTCCGCTGGCTCAGGTGGCCGGTCACGACATCGGCTACATCGCGCTGACCGGTGCGCTCTGGGCAACCGGTCGGGTCGACGAGCGCCCGACCCCGGCGCTGAACCTGGTCGGCGACTACGCCGGCGGGTCGATGTTCCTCGTGATGGGCGTCCTGGCCGCACTGGTCGAGCGGCAGCGCAGCGGCCTGGGCCAGGTCGTGGACGCGGCCATGGTGGACGGCACCTCGGTGCTCACCACGATGTTCACTGCGCTGGCCGGGATGGGTGCCTGGGACCTCGGCAGCCGCGGCACGAACGCCCTGGACACCGGCGCTCCCTGGTATGACGTCCACACCTGCTCCGACGGCCGGTGGGTCGCCGTCGGCGCGCTGGAGCCGCAGTTCTACGCCGAGCTGGTGACCCGTGCGGGCTTCCGGCCGGACGACCCCGCGCGCCTGGTCCAGCCGCCCCGCGATCAGTGGGCCGAGCACCGGGGCGACTGGGTCGCCCTGTGGGCCACCCGCACCCGGGACGCCTGGGCCGAGCTGCTCGGCGACACCGACGCCTGCGTGCAGCCGGTGCTGACCTGGGCCGAGCGGGCGCAGCACCCGCACCTGGCGGCCCGCGGCACCTTCGTGGAGGTCGACGGGGTCGTGCAGGCCGCCCCGGCCCCCCGGCTTTCCCGAACGCCGGGTGCCGTCGAAGGGGCCCCACCGCTGCCCGGCGAGCACACCCTGCAGGTCGCCCTCGGCCTCGGGCTGGCCCCCGAGGCGGTCGAGGCGCTGCTCGCATCGGGAGCCCTGGCGCAGACGGCCTAGGGTGGGGCCACCCCCTACGAAGGAGCCCCCTGACGTGAGCAGCTGCGACGGACGCGTGGTCGTGATCACCGGAGCCGGTGGCGGCATCGGCCGGTCCGAGGCCCTGCTGTTCGCCCAGGAGGGCGCGCGGGTCGTCGTCAACGACGTCAGTGCCGAGGGTGCCCACGCCGTCGTCGAGGAGGTCGTCGCGGCCGGCGGCGATGCCCTCGCCAACACCGACGACATCAGCGACTGGGACGGCGCCGGCCGGCTCATCGGTCAGGCCGTGGAGACGTACGGTGGGATCGACACGCTCGTCAACAACGCCGGGATCCTGCGCGACCGGATGTTCGTCAACATGAGCATCGATGACTGGGACGCCGTCGTGAAGGTCCACCTGCGCGGCACCTTCGCCCCCACCAAGCACGCCGTCACCTGGTGGCGCGAGCAGTCCAAGGCCGGCACGCCTCGGGTCGCCCGGATCGTCAACACCTCGAGCCCATCGGGCATCTTCGGCAA
>JAYTHS010000524.1:0-2573 GCA_043732345.1 Frankiales bacterium
TCCGCGACGGCCTCGAAGGTCATCGCGAGGAAGTCCACCAGCTCCCGCAACGGCACCTCGAACAGAGCCCGACCCGAGGGGGAGGACAGTGACAGGCACACCACGGGTTCGCACTCGGCAGTCGACGGCCAGACCCGGACGTCGCCCTCGCCGGCCGCGGCGTGCACGCCCTCGCTGAGCAGCTGTCGGGCGAAGGTCCACTCCACGACCTCACCGCTGCCGCCGCCGGTGTGGAAGGACACCTGGACGGCGTACGGATCGGTGACGTCGTACGACAGCTCGGCCTGTACGGGCAGCGCAGCGGCACCGTGCACGAGCAGTTGCAGCTGAAGCACCGAGCTGACGGTGACCGGTCGGGTTGCCATGTCGTGACCTCCTGCTGGAGCCGCTGTCGGGCCCTGCACGGCAGGAGATCCCCACGTCAGGCCGCATCAACCCCTTCTGTGGCACGCTCACCTGATCGGGTTCTGCGATCCGATCCCATCCGCCCAGCGGTGCGCTGCGAACGACCTGCGTGAGGACAGTGATGACAACGCCGAGGACAGATGGACCCCGAGCGGGGTCTGCCGGTCGCGTCGTCGCTCTTTCTGCCCGCCCCACGCCGTACGACGGACTGGAGGACCGGGCGCTCGTCGCCCGGGTCACCGAGGGCGACGGCGGGGCCCTCGAGGCGCTGTACGCCCGCTACGGGCGGTCCTGCTTCGGGCTCGCCAGGCGCATCCTCGGCGACGAGCAGTTCGCCCAGGACGTCGTCCAGGAGGTGTTCCTGACGGTATGGCGCGACGCCTCTCGTTACGACGCCTCCCGAGGTGGCTTCTCCACCTGGCTGATGTCGATGACGCACCACAAGGCCGTCGACGCCGTCCGTCGGGAGGAGAACCTGCGCAAGCGCCGTACGACGGCCGAGCTGCTCGAGGAGCGGGCCAGCGACCTGCCCGGAGTGCACGAGGAGGTCTGGGGCGGGCTGCGCCGCGAGCGCGTCCGGACGGCGCTCGCGACGCTGCCCGAGCCGCAGCGGGATGCCCTGACCCTGGCCTATTTCGGTGGTTACACCCAGCGGGAGATCGCCGGCCTGACGGGCACTCCGCTGGGCACAGTGAAGACCCGGATGCTCGCCGGCATGCGACGCCTCAAGGACGGCCTGGAAGGGCTCAACACCGGGCACGTCGACCCCGATGGGTCGACCGCCTACGTCCGACCCGATCCGACCACCCACCCCGCTGCCGGTCCCACCACCCGTCCCGAGGACCCGAGAGCCGACCGATGACCGAGCGCCGCCACCCCACCCCGGGGGAGCACTCGCTCTTCAACGAGCTCGCTGTCGGCCACGCGCTGTCGGCCCTCGAGCCCGCCGACGAGGTGGCCTTCGTCGCCCACCTGCCGTCCTGCGCCCACTGCGAGCGGTCCGTTGCCGAGCACGCCCTCACGCTGTCCCACCTCGCCTACGGCGCGCAGGACGCGGAGCCGCCCGCGTCCTTGCTCGAGGGGATCCGGGCCGGGATCACCGCCTCCGGCCGGGCCGGTGACTTCCCAGCGCCCCTGCCCCTGTCCCTGGACGCGGCCCGCCGCCGCCGACGCGTCAGCCCCGTCGTCCTGCGCCGTGCCTCGGCGCTGACCGGGATCGCTGCCGCTGTCGCGCTCGTCGTCTCACTGTCGGCGACCAACGCCTCGCTGAAGCAGGACAAGCGTTCGCAGGCCGCGGTCAGCGCCCGACTGGCCGGGACCGTCGCGACGCTCACCGCCGACGGGGCCCGCTCCGTCCGGCTCACCGACGGCTCCCGCACCGTGAAGGCGGTCGTGGTGTCCAGCGGCAGCACGGTGTCGCTCGTCGTGGACGGCCTGGCACCAAACCCCTCGAACAGCACCTACGTCCTGTGGGCCAAGAGCTCGTTCGGTGACGTCCGCGCGGTCGGGGTTTTCGACGTCACGCACGCCGGTGTCGACGTCGTGCGCGGCCTGCAGTTGCGCCCCGGCTCCGGGACCGTCCAGCGCTTCGTCATCACCCGGGAGCAGGGCCGTACGGCGCCGGCGCTCTCGACCCAGCCGCCCGTCGTCTCCGGGGACGTGGTCTGAGGCGGGAGCTGACCCGATGGGGGGTCCGGCGCAGGGTGCGGCGGCTCCCCGGGGGAGACCTGCTCGTCAAGGGGGTCGTCTTCCTGCTGGGGGCCGGCCTGATCGGTCTCGGGCTGGTGCTGTCGCTGCTGCCCGGGCCGCTGACGCTGCCGCCGGTACTGGCCGGGCTCTTCGTCTGGGCCCTCGAGTTCGCGTTCGCTGAGCGGCTCCTGCGCAAGGCCCGACGGCAGGCTGACTCGGCGTGGGCAGCCGCGCGGGCCCACCCGTTCCGCGGCGCCCTGATCATCGTCGGCGGCCTGGCGCTCGCCGTGACCGCTGGTGTCCTCGTGGTCCACCCTGACCTGCTGGCACAGGTCCGCGACGCCGCGACCTGAGAACCGTTGCCGCTGCTAAGGTGCCGTCGTCGCCCGGGCGATTAGCTCAGTTGGTTAGAGCGCTCGCCTCACACGCGAGAGGTCACTGGTTCGAGTCCAGTATTGCCCACATACGAGAACCCCTGC
>JAYTHS010000525.1:0-2566 GCA_043732345.1 Frankiales bacterium
TGGGAGTCCGGCATGGGGGCCTCTCTGCGGACCGGCCTGGCGAGCCTGCCGGCCAGCGTCGAGTCGGTCGTCGTCGCGCTGGTCGATCAGCCGCTCGTCACGGTCGAGGCCGTCCGCCGGTTGATGGCGGTAGATGGACCGGCTGCGGTCGCGACGTACGCCGGGAAGGCACGCAACCCAGTCGTCCTGCACCGCAGCACCTGGGCCGAGGTCGCCGAGCTGGCCGTCGGGGACACCGGCGCGCGCCCGTGGCTGCGGGCCCACCCCGCCCTGGTCACCGAGGTCCCCTGTGACGAAGTGGGCTCGCCCTTCGACATCGACACCCCCGCCGATCTCGCCACCTTGGAGGCACCGGCATGAAGCTCGAGAACACCTTCACCGTCCCGCGCACCGACGCGGTGAAGGTGAAGGTGCTGCTTGACGTCGAGTGCATCGCGCCGTGCATGCCCGGGGCGACCCTCATCGAGGCCTCCGGCAAGCAGACCCGTGGGACCGGTACGGCGAAGACGACGGTCACGTGCACCCTCGTCGAGACCGACGGGGTGGTCGACGTCGACGTCGACACCGACCTCGCGATCACCGGGAATGCTCGCCGGCGTTGCTGTCGTCTTGCTGCTGGTCAGGCGCCTGCGCCGCTGATCCCTGTGCCGCTGACCTCTGTGCCGCTGACCTCTGTGCCCGCCGCGCGCTGCGTGCTCTCGAAGGCCAGTGCTGGCAGGGCGTTCCGGGCGAACCACCCGGCGTCGTCCGCGTCATCCCCGGCCTGCAGCACCCCGCCGCGGACGACGGCCTGGAACGCGATGAAGAACGACGCCACCCCGCCTCGCGAGGCGTAGACGTCGACCACCTCACCGACCTCGACCAGCAGGCCGGTCTCCTCGAGGCACTCCCGGGCCGCAGCAGCCCGGGGGTCCTCGTCCGCGTCGACGAAGCCGGCCGGCAAGGCCCACAGCCCTCGGGCCGGGTCATGGGCTCGGCGCACCAGGAGCAGCCGGTCCTGGACGTTGCGGACGACGACCCCGACCCCGACCTTGGGGTCCCGGTGGTGCAGGCGGTCGCACGCCGTACAGCGCTGGGCCCGGCCGTCGTCGACGAGCCGGCCGCCGCAGCGGGGGCAGTGCGTGTGGACCGGCACCGGACCATCCTCGCGTGGCCGGCCGCCCCCGGCCACCGCCGAGCCGGTCGTGTTGACTGCAAGCATGGCCATGCGTCCCACCGACCTGAACATCGCCGGCGCCGTCGACCTCTCGCGGCTTTCCGCTCCGGCCGTCCCTGCCGGCGCCCCGCCGTCGACGTCGACCAGCGCCCATGTCATCGACGTCACGGAGGCGACGTTCGAGGAGCAGGTGCTGCAGCGGTCGATGACCCTCCCCGTCGTCCTAGACTTCTGGGCCACCTGGTGCGGGCCGTGCAAGCAGCTCAGCCCCGTGCTCGAGCGGCTCGCCGAGGCCGACGGTGGATCCTGGGTGCTGGCCAAGATCGACGTCGACGCCAACCAGGCGCTGGCCACCCAGCTGCAGATCCAGAGCATCCCGACGATCCTGCTCGCCCTCGGCGGCCGATTGGTCCAGGGCTTCACCGGCGCCTTGCCCGAGAAGGACGTCCGGGCGTTCCTGGACCAGGTGCTGGCGGCGGCACAGCAGGCGGGCATAAGTGGGCAAGCGGGGGAGGCGCCCGAGGTGGTGGCGCCGCTCGAGCCGGAGCTGCTCGCGGCCGAGGACGCCATGGCCGCCGAGGACTACGCCGGGGCTATCGCGGCCTACGAGGCGCTGCTCGCCCGGCAGCCCGGCCACGGCGAGGCGGCGCTCGGCCGGGCCTGGGCCTCGCTCCTGCAGCGCGCACTGTCGCTCGAGCCGACCACCGTCCTGGCCGCTGCCGCCGCGTCCCCCGACGACGTGAGCGCCCAGACGGCCGCCGCGGATGTCGAGGTGCTCAGCGAGCAGATCCAGCTGGCGATCGACCGGCTGGTCGCCTTCGTGCGCCGCTCCGCCGGGAACGACCGGGACACTGCCCGGGCCCACCTGCTGGAGCTGTTCTCCGTCTTGGACCCCGAGGATGAACGGATCGTCACCGGCCGTCGCGCGCTGGCTAACGCGCTGTACTAGCCACCGCCACCGCCACCGCCACCGCCACCGCCACCGCCACATCTGCCGCCAGTGCTCCGCAGTCCCCCCCTGGCCGCCTCTCCCTGCTGGGAGAGGCTGCCTTTAATGCTGCTCAGGGCAGCACCTTGCTGTTCCGGAGCAGCAGCCCACAGTGGGGGGATGCTGCACACAGGAGCACTAGCACGTGAGGCAGGCATGGCTGGTACGCAGCAGCAGCAGCAGCGGCGCGCAGGCAGCAAGGCAGGCATCAGCGCCAGTAGCAGCGCACAGGCAGCAAGGCAGGCATCTGTACCAGCCTCACCGGTGTTGCCCAAGCTGGGCAGCAGCAGCGCCACAGTCGTCCTCCGTATCATCAGTCTTATCATCATCAGCAGCAGCAGCAGCAGCAGCAGCAGCAGCAGCAGCAGCAGCAGCAGCAGCAGTAGCAGCAGAAGCAGAAGCACGACCATCGCACTAGAGCT
>JAYTHS010000526.1:0-2561 GCA_043732345.1 Frankiales bacterium
GCGAAGTTGGCGTAGCCAGGTCGAACCTTGGCCGGTGGCGTCCCGAGCAGCCGCGTGTAGAAGGCGATGGCGGCGGCGAGGTCGTCCACGTCGAGGGCCAGCTGGACCCGGCCCGTCTCGGGGGTCGGGGCCGGGCCGGGGTCCAGGACGTGTCCGGTGTCCGCGGGCGACGCTGCAGAGGTAGTGGTCATGGTGCCTGGCTCCCTCGTGGTGTCCGGCCACCGTAAAAAGTGATTCGACATTCGTCAAGATTTTGCTCGATGTACGTCGAGTGGTGTGCCACGATGGGGCCATGCCCAAAGCCCTTCCCGTGCTCGACACGACCAGTCCCGTCTGCTGCGAGCCGCTCGCGGCCGGCCCCCTCGACGCCAGCGACGCCCTCGAGATCGCCCTGCGGCTCAAGGCCCTGGCCGACCCCGTGCGGGTGCAGCTCATGTCGCTAATCCTCGCCCAGGCTGTCGATGGCGCCTGCACCTGCGACCTCGCCCCGGCCGTCGGCGTCACCGAGGCGACGGTGTCCCACCACCTCAAGCAGCTCCGTGACGCCGGGCTCGTCGAGGGCACCCGCAAGGGCACCAACACGTTCTACCGGCCCAACGCAGCCGGCCTCGGCGCGCTGTGCCGCGTCATCGACCCGGCGTGCTGCTGATGCCGCTGTGGCGCAAGGCGCTGGCCGAGCTGCTCGGCAGCGTGCTGCTCGCCGCCACCGTCGTCGGCAGCGGCATCGCAGCGCAACGGCTCAGCTCCCGCGACGTCGGCCTGCAGCTGCTGGAGAACAGCCTGACCACCGGCGCCGTCCTCGTCGCCCTCATCCTGGCCCTGGGACCGGTCAGCGCGGCGTTCAACCCGGCGGTGACGCTCGCCGAGCGCGCGTTGGGCGCCCTCACGACCCGGGCCGCGGCCACGTTCGTCCTCGCGCAGGTCACCGGCTGCTGCCTCGGCGTCGTGGTGGCCAACCTGATGTTCGACGTCCCGGCGATCCAGGTCAGCCAGCACCACCGCGCCGGTGGTGGTCTGTGGCTGGGCGAGGTGGTGGCGACCTTCGGGCTGCTGGTCGTCATCTTCGGCGTCGTCCGGTCGGGTCGCTCCGGCCACGTCGCCTATGCCGTCGGCGGCTACATCACGGCGGCCTACTGGTTCACCAGCAGCACGTCGTTCGCCAACCCCGCCATCACCGTCGCCCGGACCCTGTCCGACACCTTCGCCGGCATCGCGCCCACGTCGGTCCCCGGCTTCGTCGCCATGCAGCTGCTGGGAGCCGCGCTGGCCGTCGGCGCCGTCCTTGCGCTCTACCCCGACGCCCGCGAGGTCGCCGACGACCTCACCCACCTCGGCCCTGTCCATCCCGACCCCGCCGTGCCTGAGGAGGCCCAGTGAGCATCCCCGTCATCCTGTTCGTTTGCGTCCACAACGGCGGCCGGAGCCTGGCGGCCAAGGTCCTCGCTGAGCACCACGCCGGTGGCACGGTCGAGGTCCGGTCCGCGGGCAGCGAGCCCGGCGAGGCCCTCAACCCCGTCGTCGTCCAGGTCCTGCACGACCGGGGGCTGCGCACCGACGGTGAGCGCCCGACCCTGCTTACCCCGGACGACGTCCAGGCGGCTGACGTCGTCGTCACGATGGGCTGCGGCGAGACCTGCCCCGTCTTTCCGGGCACGACCTACGAGGACTGGGCACTCGAGGACCCCAAGGGCCAGGACCTCAACGTCGTCCGCCGGATCGTGGACGAGATCGACGAACGGGTCCGGGACCTGCTGGTCCGGCTGGTCGGAAGGAGTGGATCCTGCGTCGGTGGGCCGGCCGTCAGCGGCCCTTGACCGTCGGCGGACCCTGCGTCGGTGGGGGAACCGTCAACGGACGGTGCTCCGAAAGGCCGCCGAGTCGGCGGTGAAGCGGTCGGTGCAACCCTGCATAGAGAACACGTAGTCGCGGCCGTCGACGGTCGCCCGCGCCCCTGGGCTGGCGACGCTGACGGTCATCCCGCAGACCGGGTCGCGGGCCTCCGTCAGGAAAGCCAGCGGGTCGACGACGAAGCGGTCCTTCTGCAGCCGGTGCTGCAGAAGTTGTCCGCCGTGCCGGCGTAGTCCTCGGGCCCCACCGAGCTGGGTCGAGGGCAGTCCCGCAGACCGGGTCGAGGGCAGTCCCCTTCGAGGAATCCACGGGGTCCATGGGGTCCATGGGGTCGCCGTCCGTCGACGAGGGCACCCGGCGGCGTACTTGCCGGGGTCCTTGTCGTACTTGGTCTTGTAGCGGTCGGAGCAGAAGTAGACGGTTCGGGCGTCGTGGACGCTGGTGGCGCCGGGGTTCTCCCGCTCGACCTGCATGCCGCAGACCGGATCCTTGGCGTAGCTGCCGCCGGCACCGAAGCTCTCACGGTTGCGGTAGGTCCAGTAGACGACCGCCGCGAGACCCAGGAACAGGATGTTGAGGACCATCGTGTGGTTCAGAGAGAACGACGTCGGGGCGATCTCGATGGGACGCTTGGGAAAGCTGATGCCGACGGCGCGGAACAGCAGGTCGACGGCCAGGCCAGCTGTGGCCATGACGGCCCAGAAGCTGAAGAA
>JAYTHS010000527.1:0-2560 GCA_043732345.1 Frankiales bacterium
CGGACCCAGGAGGGCTGGGTGCTGCTGGACTTCGAGGGCGAGCCGGCCCGCCCGCTGGCCGAGCGGCGGGCGCTGATGAGCCCGCTGCGCGACGTCGCCGGCATGCTGCGCTCCTTCGACTACGCCGCACAGCACCTGCTCGCCGAGCGGGCCGGCGCCCCGCAGCTCGCGTACCGCGCCACGGAGTGGGCAGAGCGCAACCGACAGGCGTTCTGCGACGGCTACGCCCGCGCAACCGGCGCCGACCCACGTGACGAGGCCGTGCTGTTGCGGGCCTTCGAGCTCGACAAGGCGGTCTACGAAGTGGTGTACGAGGCCCGCAACCGGCCGGCCTGGCTGCCCATCCCCCTGGGGTCGATCGAGCGGTTGGTGGCGTCGTGACGATGCCAACCGACAGGCCAACCGATACACCGACCGGCACGCCGACCAAGAAGGCCCCCGCAACCCGGGCGCCCCGCAAGCAGCCGTCTGCGACGGCTGCTAAGGAGATGACCGCATCCATCGTGGCACCGTCACCGGAGCCGCCCTCCGACGACGCGTCCGGGTCACCCCTGGACGAGGAGCTCAACCGCCTTGCCGGTGGCGTGCACCACGACCCGCACAGCCTGCTGGGCATGCACGGGACGGGCGAGGCGTCCGTCGTACGGGCCCTGCGTCCCGGTGCGGAAGCGGTCGTGGCGGTCTTCGACGGGGAGCGCCTCTCCCTGCGGCACCGGGCCTTCGGGATCTGGGAGGCCACCGTCGGTGGGCCGGTCCGCGACTACCGGCTCGACGTCACCTACGACGGGACCGTCTACCCGACCGATGACCCTTATCGCTACCTGCCGACGCTCGGCGAGGTCGACCTGCACCTGATCGGCGAGGGTCGCCACGAGGAGCTGTGGACGGTCCTGGGCGCGCACGTCCGCTCCTACGACAGCCCACTCGGTGCCGTCAGGGGCACGTCCTTCGCGGTGTGGGCCCCGAACGCCCGCGGCGTGCGGGTCGTCGGCGCCTTCAACGGCTGGAACGGTGCGTCCCACCCGATGCGCTCGCTCGGCAGCACCGGCGTCTGGGAGCTGTTCGTCCCCGGCATCGGTGTCGGCATGGCGTACAAGTTCGCCGTGCTGGGTGTCGACTCGACGTGGCGCGAGAAGGCCGACCCGATGGCCCGGCAGGCCGAGGTCCCCCCGATGACGGCCTCCATCGTGGCGGAGTCGTCGTACGTCTGGAAGGACGACGCGTGGCTGGCGAGGCGAGCGGTCACCCCGCCGCACGCCTCCCCGATGAGCATCTACGAGGTGCACCTGGGGTCCTGGCGGCAGGGGCTGACCTACGTCGAGCTGGCCGAGCAGCTCGTGGAGTACGTCAGCTGGCTGGGCTACACGCACGTCGAGCTGCTGCCGGTGAGCGAGCACCCCTTCGGTGGATCCTGGGGCTACCAGGTGTCGTCCTACTACGCCCCGACCTCGCGCTACGGGACGCCCGACGAGTTCCGCTTCCTGGTCGACGCGCTGCACCAGGCCAACATCGGGGTCATCGTCGACTGGGTTCCCGCGCACTTCCCCAAGGACGAGTTCGCCTTGGCCCGCTTCGACGGGACGCCGCTCTACGAGCACGCCGACCCGCGGCGCGGCGAGCAGATGGACTGGGGCACCTACGTCTTTGACTTCGGGCGCAACGAAGTGCGCAACTTCCTGGTCGCCAACGCCGTCTACTGGCTCGAGGAGTTCCACGTCGACGGCCTGCGGGTCGACGCGGTCGCCTCGATGCTCTACTTGGACTATTCCCGCGAGCAGGGCCAGTGGGAGCCCAACGAGTTCGGCGGGCGCGAGAACCTGCAGGCCGTCGCGTTCCTGCAGGAGATGAACTCCGTCGTCTACCGGCGAGTGCCGTCGGCCATGACGATCGCCGAGGAGTCGACCTCGTGGCCCGGTGTCACGCGACCGACCCACCTGGGCGGCCTGGGGTTCGGCCTGAAGTGGAACATGGGCTGGATGCACGACTCGCTGGACTACGTCGAGCGCGAGCCGGTCTACCGCGGTTACCACCACCACCAGATGACGTTCTCGATGGTCTACGCGTTCAGCGAGAACTTCGTGCTGCCCATCAGCCACGACGAGGTCGTGCACGGCAAGGGCTCGCTCCTGCGCAAGATGCCCGGCGACCGCTGGCAGCAGCTGGCCAACGTCCGGGCCTACCTGGGCTTCATGTGGGCGCACCCCGGCAAGCAGCTGCTGTTCATGGGCAGCGAGTTCGCCCAGGAGTCGGAGTGGAGCGAGGGCCGGTCGCTGGACTGGTGGCTGCTCGACCTGCCGGACCACCGCGGGGTCGCCCTGGCCCTGAAGGCCATGAACGGCGTGTACGCCGCGACCAGTGCGCTGTGGTCGCTGGACAGCGACCCGGCTGGCTTCGCCTGGATCGACGCCAACGACGCAACCGGCAACGTGTTCTCCTTCCTGCGCTTCGGCGCCGACGGGTCGGCGCTCGCGTGCGTCAGCAACTTCGCCGGGCACCCGCACGAGGGCTACCGCATCGGGCTGCCGTGGGGCGGCACCTGGTTGGAGGCCCTCAACACCGA
>JAYTHS010000528.1:0-2547 GCA_043732345.1 Frankiales bacterium
GGGCTGTAGCTCACCAGCAGGTTCTTGGTCTGCTGGTAGTGGTCGAGCATCATCTTGTGGTTCTCGCGGCCGATGCCGGAGGCCTTGTAACCGCCGAACGCCGCCCCCGCCGGGTAGGCGTGGTAGCAGTTAGTCCAGACCCGGCCGGCCTGGATCTCACGGCCCGCCCGGTAGGCGACCGTGCCGTTGCGGCTCCACACGCCGGCACCGAGGCCGTAGAGCGTGTCGTTGGCGATGCGCATCGCGTGGTCGAAGTCGGTGAACGTCGTGACCGAGACGACCGGTCCGAAGATCTCCTCTTGGAACACCCGCATCGTGTTGTCGCCGGTGAAGATCGTCGGCTGCACGTAGTAGCCGCCCTCGCGGCCCTCGACCGTGCGGCGCTCCCCACCGGTGAGGATCTTGGCGCCCTCCTGTTTGCCGATGTCGAAGTAGCTCAGGATCTTCTCGAGCTGGTCGTTGCTCGCCTGCGCCCCGACCATCGTCGCGGGGTCCAGCGGGTTGCCGGAGACGATCGCCTGCACCCGGGCCAGCGCCTTCTCCATGAAGGCGTCGTAGATCGACTCCTGGATCAGGGCGCGCGAGGGGCAGGTGCAGACCTCGCCCTGGTTCAGAGCGAACAGCACGAAGCCCTCGACGGCCTTGTCCAGGAAGGCGTCGTCGGCGTCCATCACGTCGGCGAAGAAGATGTTGGGGCTCTTGCCGCCGAGCTCCAAGGTGACGGGGTTCAGGTTCTCGCTGGCGTACTGCATGATCAGCCGGCCGGTCGTCGTCTCGCCGGTGAAGGCCACCTTGGCCACCCGGTCGGAGGACGCCAGCGGCTTGCCGGCCTCGACCCCGAAGCCGTTGACGATGTTGAGCACGCCCTCGGGGAGCAGGTCCCCGATGAGCTGGGCCAGCAGCAGGATGCTGACGGGCGTCTGCTCGGCGGGCTTGAGCACCACGCAGTTGCCGGCCGCGAGCGCGGGCGCGAGCTTCCACGTCGCCATGAGCAGCGGGAAGTTCCACGGGATGATCTGCGCGACGACGCCCAGCGGCTCGTGGAAGTGGTAGGCCACCGTGTCGCCGTCGATCTCACCGGCCGAGCCCTCCTGGGCGCGGATGACGGAGGCGAAGTAGCGCCAGTGGTCGACGACGAGGGGCAGGTCGGCGGCCAGGGACTCGCGGACCGGCTTGCCGTTGTCCCAGGTCTCGGCGACGGCCAGCCGCTGGAGGTCGGCCTCGATGCGGTCGGCGATGGCGAGCAGGATGTTGCTGCGGGCGGTCGCGCTGGTCTTGCCCCAAGCGTCCTTGGCGGCGTGCGCCGCGTCCAGGGCCAGCTCGACGTCCTCGGCGGTGGACCGGGCCACCTCGCAGAAGACCTCTCCGGTCACGGGGGAGATGTTGTCGAAGTACTGCCCCTTGACGGGCGGCACCCACTTGCCGCCGATGAAGTTGTCGTAGCGGGCGTCGAAGGTGACGAGGCTGCCCGGAGTGCCGGGGTCGGCGAAGACCATGTGCATGTCCTTCCAGAGGGGCCGCGTTATGCGGGTCACTCAATACTGCACCCTGCAGGTTGGCGAGAGGTAGGTCACACCCGGCGGTCGTCTGCGTCACGCGCGCGTTGCAGCCGTGCGGTGGCGCCGGCGAGCCTGGGGTCGGTCGGGTCGAGCAGGGCGACCAGGTGCTCGGCGAGCTTCTCGTCGTACGGGTGGAGGTCGGCCAGGGTGCGGACGGCGGTCACGTCGTCGCTGGCCAGCGCCCCGCTGCGCAGCGCGACATCGACGTAGCGGCGCCACTCGCCGACGTCGGGGGACTCCGAGCCGGGCAGCAGGGGACCGGTGGCGACGGTGAGTGCGGCCGACAGCGCACCGCGGTCCAGGGCGGCCAGCGCCCGCTGCAGGTCGCTGTCGACATCGAGCAGGAGCCGGTACGGGCGGGAGCCGATCCCGCCGCACAGCGCGGTCCTTAGGTGGGACACCTCGGCCTTCAGCGTCCCCGTGCTGACCGGGTCATCGCCGTAGAGGCGGGCGTGCAGGGACTCCAGGGACAGCCCCTCGGGGTGCAGGGCCAGCAGCAGCAGCACCTCGACCTGCCGGCGCGGCAGCAGCAGCAGCCGTCCACCGAGCCGGACCTGCCAGCTGCCGAGGATGGTGAGGTCCAGCCGCGGCGCGGCCGAGGGTCGACGCTGGCGGGGCATCGTCTCGGTGACCAAGCGGCTCAGCGCCTGCGCCGTCCCGAGGGTCAGGGGGTGTGCGCGGTCCCAGGTGGTGGACAGGTCTAGCACCCCCAGCACGTCCCGGGTGTCGGGGTCGGTCAGCGGGAGCGAGTAGCAGACCCACTCGTGGACGGCCCGGCTGAAGTGCTCCGCGGAATGGACGGTGGACGGTGCACCGGTCCGCAGGGCCAGAGCCAGGGCGTTGGTCCCGACCGAGGCCTCGTCCCACCGCCCGCCGGGCACGAAGTTGACGCGGGCGGCGGCGCGCGACATGACGGGGCTGCCGTGGGTCCACGTGATCCGGCCGGTCGGGTCGGTCAGGGCGACCACGAGGTCGGCGTCGTCGGCGA
>JAYTHS010000529.1:0-2537 GCA_043732345.1 Frankiales bacterium
GGCGGGGCGAAGGGGTCGCTCATGCCCCCAGTCTGGCCCACGGGCTGTGGTCCGCTGACGTGGTGACGACGACGCGCAGGCGGTGGGCGGCCGCCCGGACGCTGGTCACGGCCGGCGAGTCGACCGCCGGCCTGACCCCTGTCGACGGCCGAGACAGCTGCTGACGCTCCGGCCGCTGCACGACACCCGGGGCCTGGCGGCCTGGCTCGCCGTCGTGACCGGCCCTGGGCGCGGTCTGCTTCGCGCTGCTCCACGTGCCGCTGTACGGCTGGCACGTCCTCCCGCTGGACCTGGCCGTGGGGGTGGTCCTCGGTGGTCTGCGGCAGGCGGCCGGCACTGCGGCCACACCGACGGTCACTCACGTCCTGGCCGACGTCGTCGGGTGGTTCCTGCGCTGACGATTGCGGCCCCCGGGCGCGCCGCTACAGGCCGATGCGTCGGGCGATGACCTCGTTCATGATCTCGGTCGTGCCGCCCCCGATGCCCAGGATCCGGGCGTCGCGGTAGTGGCGCTCGACCTCGGACCCGCGCATGTAGCCCATCCCACCGAAGACCTGGACCGCCTCGTCTACGACGTGGTCACAGGCCGCCACGGCGGTGTTCTTGGCCATCGAGACCTCCGTGACGACGTCCTCGCCGGCGAGGTGCCGCAGGATGACCGCCCGGGTGTAGGTCCGGGCGACGTCGACCTGCCGGGCCATTTCGGCGAGCTTGTGCCGGATGACCTGCCGGGAGGACAGCGGGCGGCCGAAGGTCTCCCGCTCCCTGGCCCACCCGAGCGCGAGCTCGAGGGAGCGGGCCGCGGTCGCGTAGGCCTGCACGGCGAGCCCCAACCGCTCGGCCTGGAACTGCTCCATGATCTGCAGGAAGCCGGTCCCCTCGGCGCCGACGAGGTTGCCGGCCGGGACCCGGACCCCGTCGAAGGCCAGCTCGGCGGTGTCGCTGCACAGCCATCCCATCTTGGCCAGCTTGCGGGAGACGGTGAACCCCGCGGTGCCGGTGGGCACCACCAGCAGCGAGATGCCGGCATGTCCGGGGCCGCCGGTGCGGACGGCCGTCGTGACGAAGTCGGCCCGCGTCCCGCTCGTGATGTAGGTCTTGCTGCCGTCGACCACCCACTCGTCGCCGTCGCGGACCGCGCGGGTGCGCAACCCGGCCACGTCGGAACCGCCGTCCGGCTCGGTGATGCCGAGCGCGCCGATCAGCTCGCCGGCCAGGGTGGGGCGCACCCAGGTGTCGACCTGCTCGGGGGTGCCGTGACCGACCAGGTGCGGGAGCGCGATGCCGTGGGTGAACAGCGAGGCGCACAGGCCCGTTGAGCCCCCGCCGTGCAGCAGCTCCTCGGTGACGATGGCGCTGTCAACGGCGTCGCCCCCGCTGCCCCCGACCGCCTGGGGGAACCCGATGCCCAGCAGGCCGGCGTCGGCGGCCGCCCGGTGCAGGGAGCGGGGCAGCTCGCCGGCGTCCTCCCACTCCTGCATCCGGGGGGCGACCTCCCGGCGGGTGAAGTCCCGGGCCAGCGCCCGCAGGGCCAGCCGCTCCGGGGTGCGCCACGGGTCGGTGGTCATCGGCTGCTCCTAGGGTCTTCGTCATGACGCTGCCGACCACCGAGCGGGGCCGCCGTACGCGGGCCTCCCTGCTGGCGGCCGGGCGAGAGCTGTTCGAGGAGCAGGGCTTCGCGGACGTCAGCATTGACCAGGTCGCCTCGCGGGCGGGTGTGTCCCACGGGACCTTCTACACGTGGTTCGACGGCAAGGAGTCGCTGCTGCGGGAGATCGTGCTGGGTGTCGTCGACGACATCTTCGCCGCCAGCCGGGTTGGGGGGCTCGTGCCGTACGACGACCCCCGGGCGCGGGTCGAGGCCGCCAACCGGCTGTACCTGCGAGCCGTCTCGACCAACGCGCGGATCCTGCGCGTCCTTGAGTCGCAGGCCGACCTGAACGCCGACTTCCGGCGGCTGCGCGTGCAGCTGCGGGAGGCGTTCCTGGCCCGCGGGACGGCGGGTCTGCGCCGGCTCCAGGAGCTGGGGCTGGCCGACCCGAGCCTGCCGGTCCGCCCCACCGTGAGTGCGCTCGGCGCGATGGTGGAGGCGTTCGCGCACCTGTGGCAGGGCGACGCCCTCGACGAGGACGCTGCGGTGGAGGTGCTCACCCGGCTCTGGTGCGGGGCGATCGGCTTGCGCCCTCACGGGAGCGCCTCGACGACAGCGAGCACGGAGCCAGGGTCGACCTGCTGACCGACCGCGGCGTGCAGGGCGGTGACGGTCCCGTCGGCCGGTGCCCGTACCGGGTGCTCCATCTTCATCGCCTCCAGGACCAGGAGCATCTGGCCCTGACTCACGGTGTCACCGACGGCCACGGCGACCTGCGTGACGGTGCCCGGCATCGAGGCGATCAGGGAGCCGGGCGCCGACGTCGACCCGGGAAGGGGGAAGCGGGGGAGCTCGGTGAAGCTGCTCGACCCGGCCGGTGAGTCGACGTAGGACCGGTCGCCGTCGACCCGCACGTCGACGGTGCGGCGGACGCCGTCCACGATCA
>JAYTHS010000530.1:0-23115 GCA_043732345.1 Frankiales bacterium
ACTGTAGCGGCGGCAGGAGAGGCCGTGGACGTCCCGGTCAGGTGGGACCCTCGGTGACCGTCTGGGTGGTCTCGTCGTACTCGATCCAGCCGCCCGCGAACTCGCTCCGGCGCACGCTCGGGGTGCGGTAGGTCTCGTCCGTGGTCGGTAACCCGAACGGGCCGTCCTCAGCCCCCCGGGTGACGTAGCGGTCCGCAATAGGCCCCCGGACCCAGTGGGCGGCCGTCGACGAGGCACAGATGCGACCGCGCTGGAACGTGCTGACGTTCTGGGACCCGGACAGCGACCGCGGAGCTGCGACCGGGAAGCCCAGGAGTCCGGCCTCGCCGCCCGAGCGGCCGTACGCCGCGTCGAGTAGGCCGAGCACCGCCCAGGTGCCGACCGCGCTGGAGGAGATGCGCCCGTGCTGGAAGCGGGAGCGGTGTCCGCCCGCGACCGCGACCGGGTCGGTCGTCGGGAAGCCGAGCACCCCGGCCTCGTAGCCGAGGGCGCCGTGGCGGGCCGTGACCGATCCGGTCGTGTGGTGGACGCCAGTCGCGGTTGACCAGGAGAGGCGACCGTGCTGGAAGGACGATGCCCGCCCGCCCGCAATGCTCCGCGGATCGGCCGTGGGGAACCCCAGCCCACCGGTCTCGCCCCCGAGCTGTACGTAGCGGGTGGCGATCCCGCCGTACGTGTAGTGCGGGGGTGCGGAGCCCGCTTGCGACATCCGGCCGTGCTGGAACGGGGACGCCCTGCCTCCGGCGATCGTGATCGGGTCTGACAGCGGGAACCCGAGCCCTCCGGTCTCGCCCCCGAGCTGGACGTAGCGGACCGCGATCGCGCCGGTGGTGATGTGTGGCGATCCCGTCCCAGCGCGGGACATGCGTCCGTGCTGGTAGCGCTGGGCCCGCCCGCCGGGGACGGCGAGCTCGGGGCCGATGGTGGCCCCCAGCCTGCTGCCGTTCTCACCGAGCGCGATGTAGCGGGCGGTGAGGGGCGTGTAGGCGCTCGGGAGCAGCGGGGCGCTGTGGTGGACGGTGGCGTTGTCCGTCGCGGGTGAGGTGCTGCAGTTCGCCCACCTCCACGGCGGGGTGCACGACACCACCCGGCAGTGGACCGCCCCCACCTGACGGACCTGCTCGTTGCACTGGCCGTACCGGAACTGGGTGCAGCAGACGCGTCGCTGGTCGCACTGACCGGACGGGCCGCACGTGCAGGAGCAGGACTGGCAGGACGGGGCGCAGATGCCGGGCCGGCTGCCCTGCGTGGTGCAGTGGCAGGTGGCGTTGCAGTCCACGATGTACCGCGCCTTGCCGCCGCACAGCGAGGCCCCGTCGGCCTTCCACCACCCGGCGGCGATCGACCCGGGCGGGCAGGAGTTGGAGCCGTGGTTGATCGTCGCGCAGAAGACGGTCCAGCCCGAGGTGCAGCTCGCCCCCGGCCCGCAGACGGAGGCGTACGCCGTACCCGGCTTGAGCACGTAACCGGACGGGTCCACCGCGAGGGCGCTGCCGACCACCCCGGCACGGATGAGGAACCCGCGGCGTGAGGTCCGCTTCTCGAGCCAGCCCGTGACCGCCTCGACGGCCCGGATGGCGGCGCCGTTCGGGGCGCTCGTGGCTCCGACGGCAGCCAGTGCGTCCCGCGTGATCATGGCGCTCCGATCGTCAGGGTGGACAGCAGCGCGGTGACCCGCAGCGCACCGGACACGCGTCGGGCGTGGCTGCCGAGCACGACGTGCAGGGTCCACGGACGGTGCGCGGCCGTGAAGAACCACTGCCCCCCGCTCTGGCCGGGCAGCGGGCGCTGCATGCCGGACGGCGAGAAGTCGCTCGGGGCGACGCGTGGCACGCCCCGCGCGGAGAAGAGCTCGTTGTGCGTCGAGGACAGGTCGTACTCGAACAGGGTCAGGAAGATGTCGTCTGACCCGAGCGTCGTCACGACGCCGCTCCCAAAGTCCCCCCTGTCGTCGGGCAGCGGCACCGTGGCGGCGTGCAGGACGACGTTGCGCCGGCCCTGGGTCTCGCTCTGCTGCCGCACCCGGACCGCCCACCCGGGGGCCGGAGTGAGGGCCAGACCTCGGACGCCGGTCACGACGCGACCAGCACGGCACCGGCGGTGAGCAGCACGCCGATCGTCGCCCCACGGGCCGCGCCGGCGCGGCCCGCCATCCGGGTGGCGGCCTGACGCAGCGCCGCGGGTGAGTCGGCCCGCAGCAGCAGCAGCGGCAGCGCTCTCGCCAACCCGAAGGCAGCGCCGACGAGCAGGGCAGCCGTCAGCGATTGCTGGAGCGTCAGCAGGACCAACCACGCGTACGTCGCAGCGCTCGTCACGACCGTCGTCACGCCCGTCCCCAACTGCCAGCCGAACCCGGTTGTGTAGACCCACCGCCGGTAGCGTGTCAGCCAGTTCTCATCGACCTGCCGGTGGCCGGTGGGGACCCGGCCCGAGAGGTCGACCAGGGCAGCCAGCACGCACGCGACCGCCGCCCAGACCGGTCGGGAGCCGGACGGCAGCACGAGCCCGACGAGCCCGAGGACGGCAGCCGTCGTCAGGCCGCCGAGGATCGAGGCGAGCGTGTAGAACGCGGCGGACAGCCGTGCGTCGTGGCCCCTGGCCCGCTCACCTAGCGGGCTGATGCTCGTCAGCATCGACTCACCTCAAGGGGACCAGGTGGCGCGCAGGGCAGCACAGGTGGCTACGGCGAGGCCCACCGGCAGTAGCGCGCTCACGAGGGGTGGGGCCCGCGGACAAGCGGCTCGTCGAGCAGGGTCATGTCACTGTGCAGGCTCGGGTCGCCGGGGAGGATGCCGGCGGCGGCGAGCACCCTGTCGTCACGGTCCTGGCGGGTTGCCCCGGCGCCGCGCACGGTGGCGGCCTGCCGCGAGGCGGCGTCGGCCCAGGCCTGGGCCAGCAGGTCGACGACCTGGGCCCACGAGGCGCCGCTGCCCTCCCCGACCACCTGACCGGCGTCGTCGAGGTAGAGGAAGTACGGCGAGCCCGGTACGGCGAAGCCGTCCCACGTCAGGCTGGACAGGACGACCGGCACCGCAGGGGTCGCGCGCTCCCGCAGGGCGCTGATGCTCTCCTGCGCCTCATCCCGGGTGACGACGATCAGGCGGGCGTCGCCGGGCAGGTCACCCACCCCGTTGCGCGAGTAGGTCTTCCAGAACTCCTGGCAGGTCGTGCAGCCTGAGGACAGGAAGGCCAGCAGGGTGTTGCCGCTGCCGACCAAGGGCAACGAGACGGGCTCACCCGCGAGCGATGCGCCGTCGATCGCTCGGGGGATGTCGGTCGGGTCCGTACGACGCGGCGTGCGGACCCCCTCGACCGTGACCGGCACAGCGCCTCGCTCCGCCGCCTTCGCCTCGTCCAGCTCGAGGCCGGCCCCGAGCTCGTGGAGTGCCTTGAGGATCTCGGCGTGGCTGCGCAGCAACCCGACCACCAGCACCGTGAGCAGCCCGACGGCGGCCGACAGGGCGACGACGACGGCGGTCATCGGGCTTGTACCAGCGGCAGGACGGCCATGACCGCGTAGGCCGTCACCGACACGGCGGCGGCCGCCACGAGCAGCGGGACGGTCCGGGCGTCCCCCGAGGCGCCGAGCCCAGCGACCGACAGGGCCACCAGGGCGAACGATCCGGTGACCACGGCGTGCAGGCGCGTCGGGGGGACATCGGCCTTGCCGAAGCAGCCGCACGAGGCGAGCACCCCACCGCGGGCGAGCCCCAGGACGACGAAGGCCGTGAACGCGGCGTAGGAGCCGGCGACCCCGAGCGCCACCCACGGCGAGTCCAGGACCAGGGCGGCGAGCCCGAGCAGGACCTCGAAGGCGGCGCCCACGCGCACCAGTCCGCGGGGCGTGTGGAGCCGCATGCTCAACAGCGCCCGGAGGATAGGGGACGGGTCAACTAGCTTCTGGCCGCCGGCGACGAGCAACAGCGACGCGGAGGCCAGATATATCCCTACTACGGGCACCGGGGGAATGTACAGGGAGGCGGTCGTCGTCGCCCGTCCGACTCAGGTCGTCTTGTCGAGCCGATCGACGTAGTCGGCCGCCTTGGCCCCGGCACCGTCGATGGCCGAGGTGAACTTGCCCCCGGTGGCCTTGTCCGCGAGGTGCTCGACCTTGTCGATCCCGTCCTTGATCTGCTCGCTGTGCTCGGCGGCCAGGTCCTGGGCCTTGCCGGCGAGGTCCTTGGCGTTGTCGAGGAATCCCATGGCGTCTGCTCCTAGGCTGAAGGGGTGGGGGAGCCGAGGGTAGATCCGCCGCGGCGCCGGCGCAGGGCCGTCGGACCCGCAGGCTCGCGCCCGGCCGGTCCTGAGCCGCGGCCCGAGCCGGAGACCGGCCGCCCCGGCAGCGACGACGGCACGGCTGACGACGAGCGCTTCCTGGCGGACCGGCCGCCGCACCACGACCAGGACCGCCTGTAGGTCACCGGCTGGGCCTGGGGAAAGCGGTCAGGCATCCACCTGCTCGACGGTGCAGAACGCGCACCGAACGGCAGCCAGCGGGATGTTCGACAGGCACTCCGGGCACTGCTTGGTCGGCGAGGCGACCTCGGGCTCGGTCTTGTACTTCTCCATGAGCCGGCCGATCGGGACGACGACCGCGAGGTAGACGACGGCGGCGATGATGATGAACGACAGGGCCGCCTGGACGAACTCGCCGTACGGGAACAGCACGGCCTTGCCGCCCGACGTCACCGAGAAGGACTTCTTGGTGAAATCCCCCGCCGCGCCGGTGACCAGCCCCACCAGCGGGGTGATGAAGGCCTTGACGAAGGCCGTGATGATCGCGCCGAACGCTGCGCCGATGACGACCGCCACCGCGAGGTCGACGACATTGCCGCGCAGCAGGAACTTCTTGAAGCCGCCCATGTGCTCTCTCCTTCTCCTGGCCCTGGGCGGGAGTGTGTCAGGACGGGAGCACCGCCACGGACAGGCGCGACGCGACGGCGGCCGCGGCCGCCGTCGAGCCGGGCTGCGACAGCGGGTGAGGCGGCGAGCACGACGAGCGCGCCCTCGCCGCCGGACGTGGTGGGCACCGCGAGCACCGAGACGGCGGCGGCGACCACCGTGGCGGCCACGGCTGCCCCCGAGCTCGCCGTGGCCAGGACGTCGACGCGGTCGCCGGCGTGCAGCAGCGCCGCCTCGGCGGGGTCGGCCAGCCGGACCGGTGAGGCCACCAGCCCTCTATCGGACAGGAGCATGCCGGCGCCGAGCAGCCGCACGTCGGTGAGCGGCTCCCCGCGGCGTACCGGTCCTGTCACGAGGTGGCCGAGCGCGGCGTCCGTCGAGACGAGGGCGCCGTCGGGCACCGCCGTCCGGGGCAGGTCCACGCGGACCAGGTCGGCCGCGACCAGCGGGGTCCCGGGCCTCAGGTCCCGCGCGGCGGCGAGCACGGTGGCACCCGGCAGCGGGGTCGGAGCCAGGACGGGCAGGGCGGTGGCGACCGCCCCGGCCGCGAGCAGGGCGCGGTGACGGCTGACGGTCTGCCGCAGGTCCGACAGCCCGCGGTTCACGGCAGGACGAGGTCGTGGTCGATGCGGTCCAGCGCTGCGCCGCACGGGCAGTCCCGGTCCAGGGGGAGCGTGGACAGGACGTCCAGGAGCAGGGTGCGGACCCTCGCGGTGTTGGCGGCGAAGACGCGGAAGACCTCTTCCTGGGTGACGGCCTCGCTCCCCTCGACTCCTGCGTCGAGGTCGGTCACCAGGGTGATCGAGGTGTAGCAGAGCGCCAGCTCGCGGGCCAGGACGGCCTCCGGGTGACCGGTCATCCCGACCACCTGCCAGCCCTGCCGGGCGAACCACTTCGACTCGGCCCGTGTGGAGAACCGGGGACCCTCGACGACCACGAGCGTGCCGCCGTCGGTGACGGGCCAGCCGCCGGATCGCGCCTGCCGTACGGCGACGCCCCGCCCGACCGGGCAGTAGGGGTCGGCGAAGGACACGTGCACGGCCCCGGTCTCGTGGAACGTCTGGACCCGCCCCGAGGTGCGGTCGACGAGCTGGTCGGGCACGACGAGCGATCCCGCGGGTAGCGAGCTGACGAGGCCACCGACGGCGCTCGGGGCCAGCACCTGGCGGACCCCGAGCGAGCACAGCGCCCACAGGTTGGCCCGGTAGGGGATCGTGTGCGGCGGGTGGCGGTGGTCGCGACCGTGCCGGGGGACGAAGGCCACCGACCGTCCCCCGACGTCGCCGACCACGAGCGGGTCGCTGGTTGCGCCGTACGGCGTGTCGACGCGCACCTCGACGGCTTCCTCAAGTAGCGCGTAGAGCCCCGAACCGCCGATGACCCCGAGCTGCGCCTGCACCATGTGGCCACCCTAGGACGCGTGTCCCACCTGACCGGGGGCGTCACCCACAGGCGGGGTCGGCGTCCACAGGTCAGCTGGTGGTGCTAGCCGCTGCAGGTGCACTGGAGGTCGCCGCGGGCGTGCCCGTCGTCGCGGGGGCGTCAGCCTTCTTCCCGGTGCCCTTATCGCCGCCACCCTTGTCTCCGCCACCTTTGTCGCCACCGCCCTTGTCGGCCTTGTCCCCGACCGGCTTGGGAGAAGCGTCCTTGGCGCTCGCCCGGCTGTCGGTCTTGTAGAAGCCCGAGCCCTTGAAGACGACGCCGACCGCGCTGAACACCTTGCGCAGGGTCCCGCCGCAGGCCGGGCAGAGGGTCAGCGAGGCGTCGCTGAACGACTGGACGGCCTCGAGCTGCTCACCGCACGCCGTGCACGCGTACTGGTAGGTCGGCACTGGTGGTCCTCCTGCGAGCTCACTTGGCACTCGGGCGTGCCGAGTGCCAGTGTGCGGCACGGCGCCAGCGCGCGTCCAACCCGTCGCGGGGTTGGGCCCGTCGGCGGCTCGGGGGCCTGCCATCCCGCAGCGCGGTGCCCGGGCGCCTAGCGTCGTCATCGGACGGGGAGGGACGCCGGTGGCGGCAGTGCTGGTGGTGGAGGACGACGACGAGCTGGCGGTGCTGCTCGATCGCGTCCTGACCTCGGAGGGCCACGAGGTGACGCGGGCCGCTGACGGGCAGCGCGCGCTCCACCTGGGCCTCACCAGCAGCTTCGACGTGCTGGTGATCGACCGCGGGCTCCCGGCGATCGAGGGCCTGGATCTGATCTCCCGGCTTCGGGCGCAGGGCGTCGTCACCCCGGTGCTCGTCCTGTCGGCCAGGGGGTCGACGCAGGACCGCGTGGCCGGCCTGGACGCCGGCGCCGAGGACTACCTGGCCAAGCCCTTCGACATCGTCGAGCTTCTCGCGAGAGTACGCGCCCTGGTCCGTCGGCACCTGGACACCGTCCCGTCCCTGCCGGTCCCCGGAGGCTTGCTGCTGTGGGAGGAACGGGTCGTGGAGGACCCGTCTGGCGGACGGGTCGAGCTGTCCGCCAGGGAGGCCCGCCTGCTGCGCCTACTGGCGCTGAGGCCGCGTCAGATCTTCAGCCGGCAGGACCTGCTCATCCGCGTGTTCGACGACGCCGAGTCCGACGGGGCGGTGGACACCTACGTGCACTACCTGCGCCGCAAGCTGGGCCGGGGCGTCATCGGCACCGTGCACGGCGTCGGCTACCGGCTGGGGGCGATGTGAGCCGCCGCCCGGCACCGCTGGGCGACGAGCTGCTGCTGCGCGAGAGCTCCCGGGGGCTCGCCGTACGCGCCTCGGCCCTGGTCGCCGTCGCGATGCTGCTGCTCGTCGGGCTCGTCACCGTCGTCGTGGTGCGGGGGCAGTCGGCCTCCTCGACGGCCCTGCTGCGGACTGCTGCCGGCACGGCCGACGACGTCGGCGACCCCCCGGCGGGGACCTGGCTGTCGCTCACCGGTGACTCCAGTACGACGGTGAGCCCGGGCCTGCCCGCGGATCTCAACGGGGTGCTGGTGGGACTCCGGCGACGCGCCTCCCAGCAGGTCACGATCATCCAGGTTGCCAGCCCGGACGGTGACCCCTACCGGGTCGCGACGGTGCGCCGTACGAGGGGCACCGTCCAGGTCGTCCAGGTCGTGCAGGGGCTGGCCTCGGAGCGTGCCGAGCGGGTCCGGCTGCTCAAGGCGATGGCGTTGGCCGGCGGCCTGGCACTGGTCCTAGCACTCGGCCTGGGCCGGCTGCTCGCCCGCCGGGCGGTCCGCCCGTTCGCGCAGGCCCTGATCTTGCAGCGGTCGTTCGTCGCGGACGCGAGCCACGAGCTGCGCACCCCGCTGACGCTGCTCAGCACCCGCGCCCAGCTGCTCGACGCGACCGTGCAGCGCAGCGAGCTCCCCGAGCAGGTGAAAGCGGACTCGACGTCGGTCATCCAGGACGTCCACCGGCTCAACGAGGTGCTCGAGGACCTCCTGGTCGCGGCCGACCCGCGCAGCCAGCAGGTGGTGGTGGCCGTCGGCGTCGACGCCCTGGCCCAGGAGGGGGTGGACAGCGCTCTCGCCCACGCGCGGGCCGCCGGCGTCGATCTGACCTACGCCGACACCGACCCGGGTCAGGCCGCCGGGCTGGTCGTCCAGGGAGCTCCGGCCGCGCTGCGCAGGGCGGTCCTGGCCCTGGTCGACAACGCCATCGACCACACCCCCCGCGAGGGCCTTGTCACCGTGAGCTGCCGGCGCGAGCGCGGGAGCGTCGTCCTGGCCGTCAGCGACACCGGTCCCGGGGTCGATCCTGCGGCAGCGTCGGACCTGGTGCGGCGCTTCCACTCCGGCGGGCAGCGGGCCGGCCGGGCCCACTACGGCCTCGGGCTCGCGCTGACCCACGACGTCGCGAACCGCCACGGCGGACAACTCAGGCTCGCGCCGACCAGCACGGGGGCGACCTTCGAGCTCGTCCTGCCCGCCGCGGGCCGCGGACTCACAGCCCCCTGACAGGTCCTGCAACGCGCCTCCAAGGTCCTTCCAAGATTCGCGAGGGAAGATCCGAACATAAAGCCTTCCCCTTGACCTGACGGAGTACCCATGACCAACGCAACGCTGACCGGCGGCCGGCGTCGCGGTCGGTCCGATCAGCGGCTTCGTGCTCAGCCACGGCCCGGGGCTGCCCAACTACACCGACGACAAGGGCAACTGGACCGAGACCCTGGGCCTGGTGAGCCTCGTGGTCGAGGGTGCCCTGCTCGTGCTGGCCGCCGGCCTGGTCGCCCGCTCCCGTCGTCAGAACGCCTGAGCCCGCGCCGATGACCACCAGCGACGCCCGGACCCGACGGGCACCGGCGCGCGCCAGGGTCCGCCCGGTGCCGCGCTGGTGGCGCGACGCCGTCGGGGTCGCCGCTTGGGCCAGCGGCCTGGTCGTCGTCAGCCTGTGGCTGGCGGGCCGGGGCGGGCAGCTGCTGGCCGCCCGTCCCGCGGACCAGCTGACCTCCCTGGGACGCCTCACGGGTCTGGTCGCCGCCGACCTGCTGCTGCTGCAGGTGCTGCTCATGGCCAGGGTCCCGCTCATCGAGCGCAGCTACGGCCAGGACGAGCTCGCTCGGCGCCACCGGCTCGTGGGGTTCTGGTCGTTCAACCTGCTGATCGCGCATGTCGCGCTGATCACCGTCGGCTACACCCTCGGCGAGCACACCGACGTCTTCCACGAGGCGTGGACGCTCACGACGACGTACGCCGGGATGCTGCTCGCCGTCGCGGGGACGGTCGCCCTGACGATGGTCACCGTCACCTCTATCCGGGCGTCCCGCCGCCGCCTGCGCTACGAGTCGTGGCACCTGCTGCACCTCTACGCCTACCTCGGCGTCGCACTGACCGTCCCGCACGAGATCTGGACCGGAGCCGACTTCGCGACCAGCGGTCTGGCGCGCGTCTACTGGTGGAGCTCCTACGCGCTCGCGGCCGGGGCAGTCCTGGTCTACCGCGTCGGGATGCCGCTGTGGCGCACCGTGCGGCACGGCATCACCGTGACGGCGGTCCACCGGGAGAGCGACGACGTCGTCACCGTCCGGATGGGGGGCCGCGGCCTGAACCGGCTGCCCGTGCTGGCCGGCCAGTTCTTCGTCTTCCGCTTCCTCGACGGCCCCGGATGGTCACGGGGAAATCCGTTCTCGCTGTCCGCCGCCCCGCGGCACGACCGGATCCAGATCACTGCCAAGGACCTCGGCGACGGCAGCGGCCGGCTGGCCCTGCTGCGGCCGGGCACCCGCGTCCTGATCGAGGGGCCCTACGGCCGGATGACAGGTGGGGAGCGCACGCAGGCCCGCGTCGCCATGCTGGCCTGCGGTATCGGGATCACCCCGATGCGGGCGCTGCTGGAGGACCTCGACTACCTGCCCGGCGAGGCCGTGCTGGTCTACCGGGCCCGCAACGAGCGGGACCTGGTCTTCCGCGCCGAGCTCGACCAGCTCGCCGCTGAGCGGGGCATCGCCGTCCACTACCTGGTGGGTCACCGCCTGCGCGGCCGCACGTCGTGGCTGCCCGAGGACCTGAGCCACCTGTCCGACGTCCAGGCGCTCCACCGCATGGTCCCGGGGCTGCAGGACCACGACGTCTTCGTGTGCGGACCGGACCCCTGGATGGACACGGTCTGCGCCACTGCTCTGGCCGCCGGCCTGCCGTCCACCCAGCTGCATCAGGAGCGCTTCACGTGGTGAGCGACCGATGAGGCGACCCGTCACGGCTGTCATGGCCGGCCTGAGCGTGGCGGTGCTGGGTGTCGCCGTGCACTCCAGCCAGCGCCCGGCCTCGTCGACGTCAGCCCTTGCGCCAACGGGCCTGGTCCTTGCTCCCGCCCCCGCCGCCGCGGGCGTGGCCACCCCGTCGGGGCCCGCGCGCGCGACGGCACTGCCCGGGCGCAGCGCCCCCACGAGGTCCGCCGCCCCCGGGACGACGGCACCGCGCCCCGCGGCCGCCCCGACGGCGGCGCCGGTCCCCGCTGGCGCGCCCTCGGCCCGCCCCGGATCCTCGGCGACGGTGACCGTCAACGGGCCCGCCGTCGATACCGCGTACGGCCCGGTGCAGGTCCAGGTGTCGCTCCGCGGTGGGCACGTTATCCGGGCAGATGCGACCACCTACCCCCAGGACAGCGGCCGCTCGCAGGAGATCAACAGCCAGGCCGTCCCTATGCTCGACGCTGAGGCCGTCCGCGCCGACAGCGCCCGGGTAGACACCATCTCGGGAGCGACCTTTACCTCCGGTGGCTACCAGCAGTCCCTCCAGGCCGCCCTGGACGCGGCCCATCGGGCCGGTGCCCGGTGACCACGGTCGCGGGTGACGTCGACGGGCGGCACGCCCGCCGCAACGCCGCCACTGTCGGTGGTACGGCAGTCGTGCTCGGGCTGCTGCTGCTCTTCCCCACCAGCACGAACCGATCGGTGGCTCCCCGCCGGCCCGGGGTGGCGCTGGCCCCCGCCGGGGTCGCGGCGCCGGCGACGGGCCCGGCCACCGGGACGGTGACCGTCAACGGGGCAGCGGTGGACACCCGCTACGGCCTGGTGCAGGTCCAGGTGACCGTCCGCGGAGGGAGGTTGGTCACCGCCAAGGCCATCGACTACCCCCGCAGCAGTGGCCAGGACGAGCAGATCAACGGCCAGGCCGTGCCGACCCTCGAGCAGGAGACGCTGACCGCTCAGAGCGCACGCGTCGACACCGTCAGCGGGGCGACCTACACCTCCGACGGCTACCGCCGCTCGCTGCAGGCGGCCCTGGACACGGCGCACCTGCACTGAGGGACCTCCCCGGGCCAGCTGACCCGACCGTCCGAGGGCCAGCAGAGCTGCGCGCAGGGCGGCGTACAGGTGGGGGTCAGGCCTAGGTCGGCTACGACAGGCATGGACTGTCCTGCGGGGGCAGACTTCCGAAGGACCCGCCCTGCCCCGCCCGTCGCCTGGAGCCCCCGTGACCGCCACGACCACCCGCACCGAGAGCACGCCGGCAGAGATCTCTACGGGAGCTGCCACGGCGTACAGCGTCCTCATGGACCTCGTCCTGCTAGGGATCATCGCCCTGGCCGCGATGGCGGGCCAGTTCCTCAAGGTGGATGGCAAGCGGGACTCCTACGTCGGCTACATCAACGCGCACGGCCTGATCTCCGAGGTCTCCGAGGTCTTGGTGTTCGCCGCCGCCGTCGTCGCATTCACCAAGTTCCGCCACCTCAAGGCCCTTGCCGTCGGCACCCCGGTGCTCCTGGTCGCGATGCTCTTCAACGGTTACCTGGGCGGGGAGATCCGGGAGCACGGCAAGGTCGGTTACATCACGGTGCACGTGCCGCTCGCCATCGCCATCATGGGGCTGGCCACCTGGCTGGTGACCCGCGGGATCGCCCTGCGCAAGGGCCGCCTCTAGCGCGAACCGCCCGACCCCGGTGCCCTATGTCCGGGGTCGAGCCCGGTTCCCGGTGGCTGCGAAACAGGGTGGGGCCCGGCGACGTTGAGGTAAGCAGTCACCGAGGAGGCACCATGGCGATCCACCGCCTCAACCACGCAGTCCTGTACGTCCGCGACATCGCGCAGAGCGTCGGCTTCTACGGCGGCGTGTTGGGCTTCACCTCGGTGCTCGAGCTGCCCGGCGCTGCCTTCCTGCGCGCGCCCGCCAGCACCAACGATCACGACCTCGGGCTGTTCCAGGTAGGGCCGGAGGCCGCCGCCAGCCCCGCGGGTCGCGGAGCGGTCGGGCTCTACCACCTGGCCTGGGAGCTCGAGACCCTCGACGACCTCGAGGACCACCAGCAGCGGCTCGCTGACGCCGGCGCCCTGATCGGTGCGAGTGACCACGGCTCGACCAAGTCGCTCTACGCCAAGGACCCCGACGGCTTGGAGCTCGAGCTGGTCTGGATCGTTCCGGCCCACCTGCTCGACGGGAACGGCCTGCCCGAGGACCCCCGGCCGCGCCCGCTGGAACTCGCCCGGGAGAAGGCGCGGTACGGCGGCACGACCCGCGGTGGGTTGGGCGTTTCGATCCCCTTGGGCGTCACGCTGTAGCGACGGCGTCTAGGTTCGGACACATGCCCTGGGACCTGCTCGTCGACCGCGCCGACCTAACCGCAACCACGCTGGTGGAGGTGCCTGAGCCCCAGCCGGCGGACGGTCAGGCCGTCCTGCGCGTCGACCGGGTCGGGATGACGGCCAACAACGTGACCTACGCCGTGTTCGGCGACGCGATGCACTACTGGGACTTCTTCCCGGCACCGGAGGGCCGCGGGCGGGTGCCGCTGTGGGGGTTCGCGGAGGTGGTGGCGAGCCGGGCGGCGGGCGTCCAGGTCGGCACCCGGCTGTACGGCTACCTCCCCGCCAGCAGCCACCTGCTCGTGCAGCCGGACCGGGTTGACGAGCGGGGCTTCCGGGACGCGAGCCCGCACCGCCAGCACCTGCCCAGCCCCTACAACGGCCTGACCAGGACGACCGCCGACCCGGCGTACGACGCGGCGACCGAGGACCTGCAGGTACTGTACCGGCCGCTGTTTATGACGAGCTTCGTGCTGGCTGACTTCCTGACCGATAACGCGCTGTTCGGGGCGCAGGCCGTCGTGCTGTCCAGCGCGTCGAGCAAGACGTCCTACGGCGCGGCGTTCCTGCTGCAGGGCCAGACCCGGACGGTCGGGCTGACGAGCGCCCGCAACCTGGACTTCACCCGCTCGCTGGGCTGCTATGACGAGGTCCTCACCTACGACGAGGTGGCCGTCCTCGGTCAGGTCCCCACGGTGTACGTCGACGTCGCGGGCGATGCCGTCCTGCGCCGGGCCGTCCACGAGGCGGTACCGCTGGTGCACTCGGCGGTGGTCGGGGCGGCCCACCACGACGCGGCTCCCGACGCAGGGGGCGCGCTGCCCGGGCCGCGGCCGACCTTCTTCTTCGCCCCCGACCAGATGCTCAAGCGGTCCGCCGACTGGGGGCCGCACGGCGTCGAGGACCGGCACGCGCAGGCCTGGGCCCGCTTCGCGCCGGTCGTCGCCGGCTGGGTCGACGTGGTCGTCGGCGCGGGTCCGCAGACCCTGCAGGCGGACTGGCTCGAGGTGCTCAGCGGTGAGAGCAGCCCGCGGACCGGGCACGTCGTCCAGCTGTAGGGGTCAACAGACCTCGCTCAGGCCACCGGTCGTCACGTCGAACAGGAAGCCGGCGACCTGCGTGTCGGCAGGCACGTAGGGGGAGCTGCGCACCTTCTGGACGTCGCGGGCGAGGGTCGCCTGCTGGTCGTCCATGAGGTGGAACTCCATGCTCCGGGTGTCCACGCCCGAGCCCGCGAGGATGCCCGCGTGCACCTCGGCCTCGGTGGCCGAGGCCATCTTGCAGTGGGTGTGCTCGACCACCAGGATCCGGTCCACGCCGAGCAGGTGGGTCGCGAGCACGAGCGTCCGCAGGACGTCGTCGGTGACCCGCCCGCCGGCGTTGCGCATGATCTTGGCGTCACCGATCGACAGGCCGAGCATCTTCAACGGCTCGATGCGGGAGTCCATGCAGGTCACCACGGCGATTCCCCTGGCGGCGCGGCCCTCGAGCCCGCGGTCGTCGTACTGCGCCCGGTAGAGCTGGTTGGCGGCGAGGACGTCGTCGAAGGCGCTCATCCCCCCATCATTCCGGCAGCCGGACGAGCCCGAGCAATGGGGTCGCCGCGGCCTGGACCGTGACGTCGTGGGGCTCGGTGGGCAGGTGGTCGACGAGCTCGCCGTCGTGGAGCAGGGCGACAGTCAGCCCGGTCGCCCGCGCCAGCGCTCGGTCGTAGGACCCGCCACCCCGGCCCAGCCGAGCGCCGCGCCGGTCCACCAGCAGGGCGGGCACCAGCACCAGGTCACAGCCGGCGACGGAGTCGGGCCCCAGGCGTGGCCCGGACGGCTGGAGCAGCCCGCGCGGCCCGGTGGCGAGCGTCCCGTCATACGCGGCCCAGTCCAGGTCGCCATCGGGCAGCAGCACCGGCAGCAGCCACCCCGGTCGGGGCGGGATCCCCGGCTCATGGCCCTCCGCGACGTAGGAGGCAACGCGGGTGGACGTCGCCAGCAGGGGGGTCAGCACCCGCTCGAGGACCTCGCCGGCGTCCGGACGTGAGGCGCGGGCCAACAGGGCCTCCCGGCGCAGGCCGCTCTTGGTCGTCACACCACGAGGGTGGCAGCGCGGACAGTGCCGCACTCACTAGGGTTCCGGCATGAGCCAGGCCCCCGTCACGCGCAGCGTCCGCAAGGCCGTCATCCCCGCCGCGGGGCTGGGCACCCGGTTCCTCCCGGCAACCAAGGCCTCGCCCAAGGAGATGCTCCCCGTCGTGGACACCCCCGCGATCCAGTACGTCGTGGAGGAGGCCGCCCGCGCCGGGCTGACTGACGTCCTGATGGTGACGGGTCGGAGCAAGCGGGCCCTGGAGGACCACTTCGACCGGGTCGTGGAGCTCGAGGCCGCCCTGGCGGCCAAGGGCGACCTGGCACGATTGGCCCTGGTCCGACGCCCGACCGAGCTGGCGACCATCCACTACGTCCGGCAGGGCGACCCCCGCGGTCTGGGCCACGCGGTCCTCGCCGCGGCCCACCACGTCGGGGACGAGCCCTTCGCGGTGCTGCTCGGTGACGACCTCATCGATCCGCGGGACCTGCTGCTGGAGCAGATGATCGAGGTCCAGGAGCGCGAGGGGGGAAGCGTCGTCGCCCTCATGCAGGTGCCCACCCAGAGCATCTCGCAGTACGGCTGCGCGGCGGTCGAGGGGTCGGGTGACGTTGTGCGGATCACCGGCCTTGTCGAGAAGCCGCCGGCCGCCGAGGCTCCCAGCGACCTGGCCATCATCGGCCGCTACGTGCTGTCCCCCAGCATCTTCGAGGTCCTGCGGCGGACCCCGCCCGGGCGCGGCGGGGAGGTCCAGGTCACCGATGCGATCCAGGAGCTCATAGCGACCGAGCCGGTCCACGGCGTGGTCTTCCGGGGCCGCCGCTACGACACCGGCGACCGCCTGGACTACCTTAAGGCCGTCGTCCAGCTCGCTGTCGGGAGGGACGACCTGGGTCCGCCCTTCCTTGCCTGGCTGCGCGAGTGGGTCCCTGCCCAGGACGCGGTGCAGGCGTGAGGACCGTCGACGAGCACCTGGCCGAGATCCTTCGGGTCGTCCAGCCGCTGGCGCCGCTGGAGCTGAGCCTGCTCGACGCGCACGGCTGCGTGCTCGCCGAGGACGTCACCGCGACCACCCCGCTGCCGGGCTTCGACAACAGCTCCATGGACGGCTACGCCGTACGGGCGGCTGACGTCACCAGCGTGCCGTGCCACCTGCCCGTCGTTGGGGACGTCGCGGCAGGGCCGGCCTCCCCGTTGCGGGTCCAGCCCGGCCTGTGCGTCCGGATCATGACAGGTGCGTCGATGCCGGCAGGTGCCGACACCGTCGTCCAGGTCGAGCACACCGACGGTGGCATCGCGCACGTCCGGATAGACATCCTGCCGGTGCAGGGGCAGAACATCCGGCGGGCCGGCGAGGACGTGCAGGCTGGCGAGCTCGTCCTGGCGGAGGGCAGCCACCTCGGCTCGGCCCAGATCGGGCTGGCCGCGGCGGTCGGCCGGTCGCGGCTGATCGTGCGCCCCCGACCGCGGGTCGTGGTCCTGTCCACCGGCAGCGAGCTGGTCGAGCCCGGCACGCCGCTGCAGCCGGGGATGATCCACGACAGCAACAGCATGGCGCTGACCACGGCCTGCCAGGAGGCCGGGGCGATCGCCTACCGCGTCGGCATCGTCCCGGACGACGGCCGCCAGCTCATGGACGCCATGGAGGATCAGCTCGTCCGGGCGGACCTACTCATCACCAGCGGCGGGGTCTCCGTTGGGGCGTACGACGTGGTCAAGGAGGTCCTGAGCCGGCTCGGGACCGTCGGGTTCCACAAGGTCGCCATGCAGCCGGGGATGCCCCAGGGATTCGGCACGATCGGGCCCGACGCGACCCCGGTCTTCGGCCTGCCCGGCAACCCGGTCAGTGCGCTGGTGTCCTTCGAGGCGTTCGTCCGGCCGGCCCTGCGCCGGATGCTGGGCGCCCAGACGCTCACCCGCCCCGTCGTGTCGGCGGTGACGACCGAGGAGCTGCAGTCCTCACCCGGCCGCCGGTCCTTCCTGCGGGTCTGGCTGGACGTCGTGGACGGTGCCTACGTCTGCCGCCCCGTCTCCGGCTCTGGGTCGCACCTGGTGGCCGGCTTCGCCCGGGCCAACGCGCTGGCGATCGTCCCGGAGGACACCGTCGTCGTCCCGGCCGGGGCGAGCGTGCAGGTCGCGCTGCTCGAGCGGCGCGTCCGGTGAGCTCCTTCAGCCACCTCGACGAGAGCGGGGCGGCCCGGATGGTCGACGTCTCCGGCAAGGACGCCACCGTCCGGACGGCCACCGCGACCGGCCGGGTGGAGCTGTCCGCGGAGTGCGTCGCCCTGCTGCGGGGAGCGGGGGTCCCCAAGGGTGACGCCCTGGCCGTCGCCCGCGTCGCCGGGATCATGGGGGCCAAGCGGACCCCCGACCTCGTGCCGCTGTGCCACCCGCTGACGCTGTCCGGGGTGACCCTGGACCTCGTCGTCGACGACGATGGCGTCGCGGTCAGCGCGACCGTCCGCACCAGGGACCGCACGGGCGTGGAGATGGAGGCGCTGACCGCCGTCAGCGTCGCCTGCCTCACCGTCGTCGACATGACCAAGGCCGTCGACCCACGAGGTGTCATCACGGACGTGCGGCTCGAGACCAAGACCGGGGGCACGAGCGGCCCGTGGGCCAGGGACGCCCGGTGAGACGCGCGGCAGTCATCACCGTCAGCGACCGCTCGTCGCGCGGTGAGCGGAGCGACACCTCAGGCCCGCTACTGGCCGAACTGCTGCGCGAGCTGGGCCTCGAGGTCGGCGACGTCGTGGTGGTCCCCGACGACGCGCCCGCCGTCGCGGCCGCCGTGTCGACCGCGGCGGCGTCGTACGACGTGGTGGTCACGACAGGGGGGACCGGGCTGTCCCCCCGGGACGTCACCCCTGAGGCCGTCGCACCGCTGCTGGACCGGCTGGTGCCGGGGCTCGCCGAGGCCGTGCGTGCCCGCGGAGGAGTGCCCACCTCGGTGCTGTCCCGCGGCGTCGCCGGCACGATCGGTACAACGCTGGTCGTCACCCTGCCCGGCTCGACCGGAGGTGTGCGCGACGGCGTGGCTGTCCTTGGCCCCGTGCTGCACCACGCGCTGGAGCAGCTCCGCGGGGTGGACCACTAGGTGGCAGCTGCCGGGTGGCCGGTCGAGCTCCGCGACGGTGTCGTGGGGCTGCGGCCGCTCCGCCTGCGCGACGCGCCCGCCTGGTGCGAGGTGCGGCGGCGCAACGAACAGTGGCTCGCGTCGTGGGAGGGCCGGCCACCGGCGTCCGCACCCCAGTCCTGGCAGGACCGGCACACCACGGCGGCCTTTACGTTGATGGCGCGGGTGCACCGCCGGGAGGCCAGGGAAGGTCGGGCACTGCCGTTCGCCGTGACTGTGAAGGGCCAGCTGGCCGGGCAGGTCACCGTCTCGGGCATCGTGCGGGGCGCGTTCCAGTCAGGGTCGGTAGGCTACTGGGTCGACGAGCGCGAGGCCGGCCGCGGGGTGGTCACCACGGCGGTCGCGCTGGTGCTCGACCACTGCTTCGGGCCGGTGGGGCTGCACCGCGTCGAGGCCAACGTACGGCCGGAGAATGCCCCGTCGCTGCGGGTCGTCGACAAGCTCGGGATGCGTTCGGAGGGGCGTCGCGAGCGGATGCTGTTCATCGACGAGCAGTGGCGCGACCACCTCGCTTTTGCCTTGACCGTCGATGATCAGCCCGAAGGTGTCCTGCGCCGGCTGCGGTCGCGACACACCGGCTGACGTCCACGCCGGGCCCGACCGCGCTCGCTACGGTCCAGGTGTGGGAAACGGGCTCATCCTCCTGGTCTTCGTGGGTGTCTGGCTCGCCGTGCTCGTCCCGATGGTTCTGCGCAGCCACGACCACGCCACCTCGCTCCGCTCGGCCGACAGGTTCAGCGACGCGATGCGGGTCCTCGCCCGGCGGCCCGGTGGGCGGGACGTGCTCGTCCCCCGGCGAGGGACCGAGCCGGTCCTGTCCGCGACCCGCACGCCCCGTCGGGTCGTCGTCCTCGACGCCGAGCCCGCCGTGGTGCTGACCCCAGCGCAGCGCCGGCTCCGGCTGCTGCTCGTCCTGCTCGGGGCCGTCGTGGTGACGCTCGGTGGTGCGCTGTTGACCCCAGTCCTGCTGGGCGTCCACGTCGTCGCCGACCTCCTGCTGGTCGCCTTCGTCGTGCATCTGCGGCGGCAGGCCGTCCTGCGGGCACAGATCGCCCGTCGCGCCCCTGTCCCCGGGCGGGCCCGGGTCACCGGGATCCCCGACCGGATGCCCCGCCGACCGGTGCCGCTCCGTGCGCCGCTGCCCGCCCCGGCCGCGCGGTACGAGGACCGTCCGCTGTCGACGGGGACCTGGAGCCCGGTGCCCGTGCCACTCCCGTCCTACGTCGGGAAGGCGGCCGCTGTGGCCGCCCCCGCCCGCCGTGTGCTGGACCTGACCAGGCCCGGTCGTTGGTCTGCGGAGGTCGATGACGTCGGCCTCGAGCTGCTCGACGACGGTCCCGAGCTCGACGAGATCCTGGACCGCCAGCGCGCCGTCAACGGCTGGTAATCTCACCCCCGCCCGTCTCGACGGGGCTGTGGCGCAGTCCGGTAGCGCACCTCGTTCGCATCGAGGGGGTCAGGGGTTCGAATCCCCTCAGCTCCACTACGACAGCTATCCCGGACCTCCCAGCGATAGCGTCTGGAGGGTGACGACTACCGGACCGGATGACCGGCCGGGAGGGCCGGAGTCGTTCGCGCGGCTGTGCGAGCACGTGCCCGCCGTGGCTGTTGAGGAGTGCCTCGCGGACTGGGAGCGCCACCAGGAGCAGGAGGTGCTGCGTGAGGTGCCCCCCGAGCTCGCCGCCCACGAGCAGGACCCGGTTCCGGACGCCTCGCTGCCTGACGACGTGGCCGAGGCCGACGGGGACTGCCCCTGTCCCTGCCCCAGGTGCTGGGGTTGCTCGCGGCCGAGCTCGGCGCAAGACCTCTTCCCAAGGACGACTGAGGTCTCGTCCCTCAGATCCAGCTGGGAAACCACATGCGCTGGCCCCACTGCGAGTACGGGATCGTCACTGCCGCGAGCACCGGGTAGAGGTAGAAGAAGTTCACGACGACCAGGGCCACGTACGCGCCCGCGGCGGCAGCCCCGACGAGGCGCCGCCTGCCACCCTGGCCCAGCGCCCAGCCCAGCAGCAGCGCGATCCCGAGGCACAGGAACGGGACCGCCGGCAGGGCGTAGAACAGGAACATCGTGCGGTGCTGCAGGTCGTTGACCTCCCACGGCAGCACGCCCGCGAGGACCATCAGCAGCAGCGACGAGGCCCGCCAGTCCCGGTGGGTGACCCAGCGAGCGGCCAGCAACAGCGCCGCGGGGATCATGGCCCACCACAGCCCGGGCGTGCCGATGGCCAGCACCTCGCGGGCGCAGGACCTGGTGGTGCAGCCGTACGTGCCGACGGTGATCTTGGACGGGTAGTAGTAGCTCACCGGCCGCTGGAGGATGGGCCAGGTGAGCGGGTGCGACTGGTAGGGGTGGGAGGCCCGCAGCGTGGAGTGGAAGTGGAAGATCTCTGCGTGGTAATGCCAGAACGAGCGCACGACCTTGGGCAGGTACGGCGCGACGGTCCCGCGGGTGTCCGCCCAGTGCCGGTCCCATCCCAGATCCGTGACGAACCAGCCCGTCCAGGACGCCACGTAGACGACGACGGGCAGGACGACGAGAGCTGCCAGCACCGGGACGCTGCTGTGCCGCAGGGTCGTCCGCCACGGGGCGCGCACCCCCGCCGTACGACGTGCCGCTGCCTCCCAGCCGACCGCCAGGGGGAGCAGGACGCCTGCGGCATACAGGGCGCTCCACTTGGTGGCAAGCGCGCAGCCGAGCATCACCCCGGCGAGCACCAGCCATCGGCGTCCCCCGGTGCGGCCCCCGGCCTCGACCTGCTCGAGGGTGCTGACGGACAGGCGTTCTCGCACCCGGTCCCGGTCGACGACCAGGCAGGCGAAGGTCGCGAGCACGAAGAAGCACAGGAAGACGTCGAGCATCGCCACGCGGCTCTGGACGAAGTGCAGGCCGTCGAAGGACAGCAGCAGCCCGGCCGCCGCCCCGAGCAGTGTCGAGCCGGTCATGCGTCGGCCGACCCGGACCGTGACCAGCACCGTCAGCACCCCGAACAGCGCGGCGGCCGAGCGCCAGCCCACGGTGTTGACGCCGAAGAGCTGCTCGCCCGCGGCGATCAGCCACTTGCCCAGGGGTGGGTGGACGACGAACGCCCCACCGCCGGTCGGGACGCAACGGTCGTTGCCGGTGACGGTCGCGTGCTCGACGCCGTACCGGAGCAGGTTCTGCGCATCGCAGGCGTAGTAGATCTCGTCGAAGATCTTGCCGGGCCCCACGCGTACGCCCTGGGCGTTCAGGGTGGTCGCCGGAAGGTCCACCCGGACGAACCGCAGCAGCGCCGCAACCAGCGCGACAACCAGGGTCGCGAGCCAGCCACCATGGCGTGGCTCCAGCGGCTGGAGCCGCTGGCGCCAGGGCTCCCGGGTTTCCTCGACCGGCCGGTCCAGCGTCGCGGTCATGGCCGCGAGCGTATCGGCAGCGCTGTGCCCGGGCGCTCTCCGGCTGCCCTGGGCGGCCGGGAGGTGGCGTCGTGCGGCGGCAAGGTGGCTGGTGCCGGTGGCCGGTGTGGGCGGCTGCGAGAGTGAGCAGATGCCCCTCCTGCTGGCCGGTGTGCCGATCGGCCGGCCGGGTGACGCGAGCGAGCGGTTGCGTGAGGCCCTGGCCACGGCGGAGGTGATCGCTGCCGAGGACACCCGCCGGCTGCACCGCCTGTGCGCCGACCTCGGGGTGCGCTTCACCGGCCGGGTTGTCAGCTACTTCGACGGCAACGAGGTCGAGCGGACCCCCGGGCTGCTGGAGTCCTTGCGCAGCGGGGCGACCGTGCTGCTCGTCACCGACGCCGGGATGCCGAGCGTCAGCGACCCTGGCTACCGGCTTGTCGCGGCCGCGGCCGCTGAGGACCTGCCCGTCACCTGTCTGCCCGGCCCCTCGGCGGTCACGGCGGCGCTGGCGGTCAGTGGCTTGCCCGTCGACCGGTTCTGCTTTGAGGGGTTCCTGCCGCGCAAGGCCGGGGAGCGGCGGGCCCGACTCGCCGAGCTGGCGGCGGAGCGGCGTACGGCGGTGCTGTTCGAGGCGCCGCACCGGCTCAGCGAGTGCCTGTTCGACATGGTCGAGGTGCTGGGGGGTGAGCGGCGGGCCGTCGTCTGCCGGGAGCTGACCAAGACCCACGAAGAGGTCGCTCGCGGCACCTTGGCCGAGTTGGCGGAGCGCTTCGCCGGGGAGGTCCGCGGCGAGGTGACGCTGGTACTGGACGGGGCGGCAGTGCAGGTCGAGGAGCTCACGGACGTGGAGCTGGCCCGGCTGGTCGGCGTCCGGGAGGCGACCGGTGAGCCGCGCAAGGAGGCCATCGCCGGGGTCGCGAGGGAGGTCGGCGTGCAGCGACGCGTCGTCTACGACGCGGTGCTGTCCCAGAAGCGCGTGCTGTCAGAGAAGCCGGTGCTCTTTCAGAAACCCGGGCTGTCCCAGAAGCCGCCGTCCTAGCCTGCCGATCATCAAGAAGCTGATGATGGAGCTCAAGGCGTTCGCGCCGATCCCGTCCGCGATCCTCGGGAAGTACAACGTCCGCGAGCTGGTGTTCACGGTGAACAAGGCGCCGTTCACGTACGGCGACTTCCTCGTCGTCTTCGTGAGCTTCCTGCTGCTGGCGCTGGCGATCCTGTTCATCGTCAAGGGCATCAAGAAGCTCACGGGCGTCGAGGCGGCGGGCGCGCAAAGCAACCGCGAGTGCGACCACTGCAGGAGCTTCATTCCGGTCGACGCGTCGGTGTGGATGTTCTGCACCCGCGACGTCGTACCGGTCGTCGCCTGATCGCTCACTAGGCTCGGCCGCATGTCCCGCACCGTGCTCACGGCTGTCGCCTGGCCTTACGCCAACGGCCCCCGCCACATCGGCCACGTCGCCGGCTTCGGCGTGCCGTCCGACGTCTTCAGCCGCTACCAGCGGATGGTCGGCAACGACGTGCTCATGGTCAGCGGGACCGACGAGCACGGCACCCCGATCCAGGTGCAGGCCGACCGCGAGGGCGTCTCCGCTCGCGAGCTTGCCGACCGCTACAACCGCGTCATCGCGCAGGA
>JAYTHS010000531.1:0-2531 GCA_043732345.1 Frankiales bacterium
ATGCCCCAGCGGCCCTCGCGGTCGTGGACGCGTGGTGCCTCGCCGAGGGCGACGACCCCTCCGGGCCCGCGGCCGTGCGGGCCGTGGTGGACGCACTGCTCGGCGTCGACCTCTAGCTCCGGCTGGTCCAGGGAGGGCTCCTCGGTCGTCCCGGTGGGCGACCGACGCACGAGGTGCGCCCCCGTTGGGCGACCGACGTACGAGATAGGCCCCCGGTGGGCGACCGACGTACGAGGTGCGGTTGCCCGATCGGGTGATCGAGGGGCGCAGCTCGACCGAGGTACGTCGGGGTGGCAGGGCGGACGATCAGGGGGACCGCCGCACGGGCCGCCAGCTGGTGGCGCTCGGCCGATCGGGTCGGGACGCGCCGAGGCCGACCGACGTACGAGTTGTGGTGGCCTCAGCGGCCGCAGCCGGGGCGCAGGTCGACCCGTGTACGAGGTGTGGTTGCCACCATGGGCGCAGGTCGACCCAGGTACGGGATGTGGTGGGCTCAGAAGCAGCCAGGGCGAGACTCGCCCGACGTACGAGTGGTGGTGACTTCCCAAACCGCAGCCGGGGCGCAGGTCAACCCGTGTACGAGGTGTGGTTGCCACCATGGGCGCTGGTCGACCCGTGTACGGCCGAGTGCGGGTGCTGCGGCTACCCGCGGGGCCCGTCGTCGCGCCGCCGCAGGTAGCGCTCGAACTCCTTGGCGATCGCCTCGCCCGAGTCCTCCGGTAGCTCCTCGGGCTCCCTCTCCTCGAGCGTGGCGATGTACTCCGCGACGTCGCTGTCCTCGGCGGCCAGCTCGTCGACCTGCCGCTCCCAGGCCCGGGCGGCCTCGGGCAGGTCGCCGAGGGGGACCGGGACGTCCAGGGCGTCCTCGATCCGGCCCAGCAGCGCAACGGTGGCCTTGGGGCAGGGCGGCTGGGAGACGTAGTGCGGAACAGCCGCCCAGAACGACAAGGCCGGCAGCCCAGCACGCTCGCAGGCCTCCTGGAAGACCCCGACGATGCCCGTCGGCCCCTCGTAGCGGCTGGGTTCGAGGCCGAGCCGAGCTGCGGTCTCGGGATCCGCCGACGTGCCGCTGACCGGGACGGGACGGGTGTGAGGGCTGTCGGCGAGCAGCGCCCCGAGGGTCACGACCCGGACGACACCGAGCTGCTGCACCATCTCGAGCAGCTCGGCGCAGAAGCCCCGCCAGCGCATGTTCGGCTCCAGGCCGCGCAGCAGGACCAGGTCGAAGGCCGCGTCGGGTAGCCGGCAGACCGACACGGTCGTGGTCGGCCAGGTGATCCGACGGGCGGCGCCGTCTACCAGCGACACCGTCGGGCGGTTGACCTGGAAGTCGTAGTAGTCGTCGGGGTCGACCTCGCAGACGGCCTCCGCACCCCACACCTCGACGAGGTGCTCCACCGCCGAGGTGGCGGCATCACCGGCGTCGTTCCAGCCCTCGAACGCCGCGATGAGTACGGGCCGGCGCAGCGGCGCGAGCCCCTCCGGCCGGGTCGGCAGGCCCGTCATGCGGACACCTCCCGGACCGCGGCGCGCACGAGCCCGCTGACCAGGGTCGGCCATTGCAGCGGGACGTCGTGGACAGCCCCGGCCCAGCGCAGCAGCCGGGGCTGCGCCAGCAGCTCGGCCGCCCGGGCCAGCGCCGCCGCCTTGCGGTGCGACCAGGCGTCACCCTGCAGCGGCTCGCACGAGACGAGCCACGCGGGGCAGCGGACCTCGGGCAGCAGGTCGGCGGGGTCCGCGTCGATCAGGTCGTCGACGATGGCCATGTGCGCCTCGAAGGGCAGCCGGGCCCGGACGACGCCGTCCGGCCAGGTCCCGAACAGCGGCAGGACCGCGTCCACGGCCTCCGGGGTCCACCAGCTGTCCGGGCGCGAGGTCAGCATCTCGCGCACGGAGGCCTCGGTGAGCTCGTGCCGGGGAGGGGTGAGCTGCTTCCGGACCTGCGCCCGGCTCAGCTCGCTGTCGCGGCCGCCGAGCCCGCCGTCGACGCAGACGACGGCCAGGACCCGCTCCGGGGCGGTCGCGGCGAGCCGCAGGGCGGTGGACGCTCCCCAGGAGTGGCCGACGACGACAGCCCGCGAGATGCCCAGGGCATCCAGCGCCGTCAGGGCATCGCGGGCGACCGTCGCGCCGTCGTACGGACCGGCGGGGCGCTCGGAGTCGCCGTGGCCGCGCTGGTCCAGCGCCACGACGGGCAGACCTGCCAGGTCGGGGACGACGAGGTCCCAGAAGCGGCGCGAGGAGGCCAGTCCATGCAGCAGCAGCACCGGGGTGCCGGTGCCGCGCCAGCGGGTCGCGCGCAGCCGGACCTCGTGTCCTGGCAGGTCCAGGTCGACACCCCCGGCGACAGGCGGGCGGTCGACGAGCGGCCGTACGTCGGTCACGACCCGGCCGCGCCCTTGCCGGTCATGTGGATGGTGAGCACGTCAGAGGCCGCCTTGTGGCTGATGGTCGCCGGGACCGAGCCGAGCAGGCGGCCGGCCAGGCTGTTCAGGCCCCGGTTGCCGACGACGAGCAGGTCGCCTGACACG
>JAYTHS010000532.1:0-2524 GCA_043732345.1 Frankiales bacterium
TTCGTGATGAGCGCCAGCTTCACCAACCAGGTCATCGCGCAGATCGAGCTGTGGACCCGCAACGAGGACTACCCGCTCGGCGTCTACGTGCTGCCCAAGAACCTGGACGAGAAGGTCGCACGCCTGCACCTCGACGCCCTCAACGTGCAGCTCACCGAGCTGCGCAAGGACCAAGCGGAGTACATCGGCGTCGACGTCGCCGGCCCGTACAAGGCGGAGATGTACCGCTACTAGAAGCCCGTACGTCGGCCGGTCCCCTGTACGCAGAGGGCCGGCCGGCGGCGTACACGGGGCTGTCCGGCGTGGGGTGTCGGGCGGGGGGTGTCGGGCGGGGGGTGTCGGGCGGGGGGTCCGGCGGGAGGTCAGCCGGGAGGAGCGAATCCCCCCGTCGGGGCCGGGTCGTCGACCGGGATCGGTAGGGGAGCGGGGGCGACGGGTGCGGGCGTCAATGGTGCGGGCGTCACGGGTGCAGGTGTCGCGAGTGCGGGCGTGGAGGTGAGCCGGTCCTGGGCGCGACTGCGCCGCTCGGCGAGGACGGCGGCGAGGTAGGCCCAGCCTGGTGTCCCCGGCGGTGGCGGCGGGCTGACGACGGCGGCCACGGCCGCGACGAGCTGCGAGCCCAGCTGCTCACGGGCGGCGTCGGTGAGCTGCGGCGAGCGGGCTACGAACGTCCGCACCGACGCGGCCAGGTCGTCGGGGAGGCCGGCTAGGTCGGCCTCGGCGGCCCATGCCTCCAGCGGCGGGGGCATCACCGCGACTGCGCCGCCCCGGACCGCCACCCGCTCCCGCAGAACGACGGTGCCGGCGAGGACGTCGCCGATCCGCTTGCTGCGGCTGTTCAGCAGCGAGCAGACCACAGCGCCGGCGAACAGCGTGAGGCCGGGGCGCTCGACGAACATGCCCGTGAGCCCACGGACCAGGGCCTGTCGGAAGGTCACGGGCCCGCCGTCGTCCCGCACGACCCGCAGGCCCATCGCGGCCTTGCCTGGGGTGCGCCCGCGCCAGAGCGTCTCGAACAGGATCGGGTAGCCGGCCAGGACCCCGAGCAGCACGACGACCACGAGGGCGGCGACGGCCGCGCCGGAGGCGACCTGGTTGACCGCCCCGACGAGCAGCAGGAGCACCGCCAGCAGGCCGAGCTGGGCGGCCGCGTCGATGAGGCCCGCGACGAGCCGCGACGGCAGGGCCGCGGACCGCAGGTCCAGGGCGACGGCCTCACCGGTGACGAGCTGGCTCAACGCGTTCTCCTGGCGGCTTGGGTCGGGTCGGGTCGGGACAGTCTGCCCCGTAGGCTCGCCCGCGTGGACCTCGACGCGTACGTCGCGACGCACGCCGCGGACTGGGCGCGGCTGGAGCACCTGACCGGCCGCGGTCGGCGGCTGTCCGGCGGTGAGGTCGACGAGCTGGTCGACCTTTACCAGCGCACCTCGGCCCACCTGTCGGTGCTGCAGGGTGCAGGCGACGACCCGGCCCTCGTGGGGCGGCTGTCGTCGCTGGTGGCAAGGTCGCGCAGCCTGGTCACGGGCACCCGCCAGCCGGCCTGGAACGATGTTGCACGCTTCGCGCGCGTCGACTTCCCCGCGGTCGTCTACCGCGCCCGCGGGTGGTGCCTGGCTGCTGCGCTGTCCTCAATCGCTGTCGCGGTCGGCTTTGGGACGTGGTTCGCCACGCACCCCGCCGTACGCGCGGCCCTGATCAACCCGACGGATGCACAGCGCCTGGTGGACAAAGACTTCGCGGGCTATTACCGAGCGGCCCCCGCGCAGGACTTCGCCGCGAAGGTGTTCACCAACAACGCCCAGATTGCGGCGGCCTGCATCCTGCTCGGGGTCCTGCTTGGGCTGCCGGTCATTTACCTGCTGCTGCAGAACGCGCTGAACGTTGGCCTGGCGGGCGGTCTGCTCGCCGCCAACCACCGCGCGGGGCTGTTCTTCAGCCTGATCCTGCCGCACGGAATGCTCGAGCTGACAGCGGTCTTTGTGGCCGCAGGGCTCGGCTTGAAGCTCGGCTGGACGGTCATCGACCCGGGGCGTCGTACGAGGTCTGACGCCCTCGCCGAGGAGGGACGTTCGCTGGTCACCGGGGCCCTCGGGCTGGCTCTGGTGCTGTTCGTGTCCGGCCTGCTCGAGGCCTTCGTGACGCCGTCGGGGCTGCCGACGTTCCTGCGCATCGGCATCGGGGCGGTGGCTGAGCTCGCCTTCCTGGCGTGGGTCGTGGTGCTCGGGGGCCGTGCGGCCCGGGCCGGGGTCACCGGTGACCTCGCCCATGACCTGCGCGGCGACGTCCTCCCGACGGCCTGAGGAACGCCGTCGCGGGTGCTCGGCGAGGACCTTCAGCCAGGCTCGTTTCGCACTGCGACGTGCCCCAGCGAGGAGGCCGGCCAGCCCATCGCCTCGAGCACCGTCCGCAGGGCCGGGGCAGGACAGCAGGTAAACCACCTCGGCGCGTCGAGCTTGTCGGTCGTCCAGGCCTCGCCGTCCCCTCCTTCGCGGTGGCGGCCAGGACCCCACCATGCTTTACGGCG
>JAYTHS010000533.1:0-2522 GCA_043732345.1 Frankiales bacterium
GTTCCAGAAAGTCGTCCACGCCGCCGGGGCCGCCTGGTCGTCTGCGACATGGATCTCAACGACACCGTCGCAGGGGACTCGAACCTGGCCCGCCAGGGCGGCTTCGCCGGGCAGGACCATCGCACGCTGAGGGCTGGAGAGATGCCAGCACCTGGGCTGCCCCGCCGTGGAGCGAGATCCGGGGCACCGCGCCCACGGAAATCGCTCGCAGCGGATCAGCCGCACAGGGGACTGGTCTTCACTGTGGAGGCTCCTGACAGGGTACAAGTCTGAGGCGCACAATCAGGCTCCAGGCGCCCCCCCTGGCCCGGGTCGCGCCGCCCTTCCACTCCAGCGCCTCGGCGTCCCCCCCGCCGGCGGGGCAAGGGGCCTCGGGGACCGCACCTTCCTCGGCAGGCGTGCCTGCCGTCGGTGCGGCGCCCTCCTCCTCGGCGGGAGAGTTCGCAGCCAGACGGTCATCGGCGAGGACTTCGAATCCGGTGTTCCCGCACATCTGCGTCCCGACGTCTCGCACGGTCCGTGTTCCTCCTCAGGATGGGCGAGGACTGGGCCGACGCCCGGCTTCGTCCATCTCGGGCCACTATGGCGCCGGGCCACTATCGCGTCGGGCCACTATCGCGTCGGGCAGTCGCGGGGAGCAGTTCGTCAAGCGCGGCCCGCCCCAGCGCCACGGCCCCGGCGTCTTCCGGCCCGTCTTCCAGGACCAGGGTCTCGTCCGTCGCCATCTCTAGGCAGGGCAGGCAGTAGAAGCAGCCCGTCTCGGGGTCGCGGTAGGCGGGGCCGGCGCTCGGGCAGAAGTCGCACGGCAGGGGCTGGAAGACGTTCACTAGGACGGACACCAGGGTTTGGGCGGCCAGGGTTTGGGCGGCCAGGGCTGGTGTCGCGGGATCGTCTGCCGGATCGTTCATGGTCGGTGTTTCCTTTGGGGTGTCGGTTTTGCGGGGACGGGGAGGGCTTGCGGTCCTCCCGTCCGGCTTCAAGAGCGGGCGCAGGCGCCGCCGGCGGCCGGCGGGGCGGTCTGGTCGGCGGCCGGCGGGGGCACGGAGCGTCAGTCCGACCGCCCAGACGGTCGGCCACCTGTGGGCGCTTGCAGGTGCCGGCGGCGGGCAGTCGCGGCCGGGCCTCATCCGGGTGTCGGCGGGGGCCGTGCCTGCGGTCCGGGCGCACGGCAACCGCCCTCCCAGGCGGCTTCCACTTTGTGGCGGCCCATCGTCCGCGGGGGTCCAGCGCGGCGGACGATGGCCGCCGGGGGGCGGGGCGGACTTCGGTCAGCGCCGCCGTGCGCGGGGTGGACTTCGGTCAGCGCCGCCGTGCGCGGGGTGGCCGGCCTCTTCCGCGCGCGGTGTCACGGCGTTCAGGGTTCGTTCCCCACCGTTCTCTGCGGGCGGCACGGATTCAGGTCTCTGCGGGCGGCACGGATTCAGGCGGCGCGCAGTTCCCGGAGTTTGTCCTCCAGCAGCCGCTTCCTCTGCTCCAGCCCCGCCAAAGTCGCCTCCGCCTGCCGCACGCCCAGGCTCCGGTGGAAGGCCCGGTGGACGAGCGACGGGTTGACGTCCAGCTCGCGCGCGATCAACGCCGTCAGCCGCGTGCAGAGGCGCCGGAGGGCCTGCCGCTGCTGATCGTAGGTCTGCTCCTCCTCTTCCTCTCTGTCTGGACCGTGGTCCCCACGCGGGTCGTGGTCCCCGCCTAGCGCCCCCGCCCCAACCCCCCGCTCTTCATTCCGAACGTCCGCAGTCCGAACGTCCGCAGTCCGAACGTCCGCAGTCCGAACGTCCGCAAGAAGTGCAGCCACCGCGGGGGCGGGCGCCCCGGACCCCGGTGCCGCCGAGCCCAGTGCCGCCGAGCCCAGTGCCGCCGAGCCCAGTGCCGCCGAGTCCAGTGGCTCGAGTCCTTCCGCGTCCGCCTCCATCCGCGCCAGGGCCGCCGCCAGCCGGTGGTCGGGGACGCCCGACGCGCCCGGACGCGCCAGGTTCATCGCGCGCGCCCGCCGCAGGGCCGACGCCGGCAGCACCGCCCCGCCCGTCACCACGCTCTGCCCCGTCGCCCGCGCCGAGAGCGGCACGAACAGGCCCCGGCCGCCGGACCCGCGGTTCTGGGCGTTTTCCCCCGCTTCGCCCTCCCCTTCCCCGTCCGCGCCCTGGCCGAAGCCGGCGCCGGCCGCGGGCGCCGAGAGGCGACCGCCCACCAGGGCGCGCGCCATCGCCAGTAGGCGCTCGTCGGCGGGCAGGAACACCTGGGCGTCTTGGAATACCTGGGCGTCTTGGAATACCTGGGCGTCCTGGTGCGTGAGACCCGGCACGACCGGGTGCAAAAGATTAGGGACGACCCGCAGCGCGCGCGCCACCACCTGCCGGAACGCCCCCTCGCTCACCACGTTCGTCGCCCACGCCACCACCCGGATCGCCGGGCAGTCGTACCCCTCTGAGGCCATCCGCACCACGACGAGCCACCGCCCCGGCCCCGAACGGAACCGCTCCAGCGTCGAGAGCGAGAGCGGGTCGTCCGAGAGCGCCAAAGCCGGC
>JAYTHS010000534.1:0-2506 GCA_043732345.1 Frankiales bacterium
CGCAGGTTGTCGGTGAAGCGGTCCCCGCCGACGGGGTCCACGACGATGTCGACGCCCCGCCCGTCGGTCAGCGCCTTCACGGCGGCCAGGAAGCCCTCGACCATGACGACCTCATCGGCGCCGGCCTGCCGGGCGATCTCGGCCTTCTCCGGCGAGGAGACGACGGCGATCACCCGGGTGTCCAGGCTCTTGGCGAGCTGGATGCTCGCGACACCGATGCCTCCGGCGGCGCCCTGGACCAGGACCGTCTCGCCGGCCCGCAGGTCACCGCGTCGTACGAGGGCGAAGTCGACCGTCAGGTAGTTCATCGGCAGGGCGGCGCCGGCCGCGAACGAGACGGCGTCCGGCAGGGCGAAGACCATCGCGGGGTCGCAGACGACCTTCTCGGCGAAGCCCCCGAAGACCGGGAACCCCGCAACCCGGTCCCCGGGCGCGAAGCTGGAGCCCTCCGGGGCGCTGAGCACCACCCCGGCCACCTCAGCCCCCGGGACGAAGGGCAGGGCGGGCTTCATCTGGTAGTGCCCCTTGGTCAGCAGCACGTCGGGGAAGCTGACGCCGGCCGCGTGCACCTCGACGAGCAGCTGCGTGTCGGTCGGGACCGGGTCGGCGAGCTCGACCAGCTGCACCGAGGTCGGTCCGTCGAGGGTGGTCACCTGCACGGCGCGCACATCTGCTCCTTGGTAAGTCGGGGACACCGAACCTATCCACAGGCCTGTGCGGCCAGCTCCCGAACTGTCGGACCCCCGTGGTCGCATGGACCCATGCAGCTCTTCGACCTGCCGGCCCGCCTGCCCCGCGACGTCCACGCCGCCGTCTTCGGTGACCTCCCGAGCCGGCTCGCGCACGAGCTCGACACGCCGGAGGTCGCCGCGGCCATGCGTCCGCTGCTGGACCGCGGGTGGCGCCCGGGGCAGCTCGCCTCCCGGGTCGGGGTCCTGCCGGCCGGGCCCGACCCGGTCCGCGTCGTGCTGGACCTGCTCCACTCGCTGGCCGGCGCCTCGACGCCTTCGCAGGTGTGGGCCGCCGAGCAGGCCGACCGCCAGGCCCTGCGCAGCGTCACGGCCGCCGAGCAGCCGGCGTCCCCCGAGTCCCGTGAGCGGTGGATCGCGCAGATCCGCAGCGGACTGTCCGGACCGCGCACCACCCGCCCCCAGCCGACCGGGCCCAGTCGGCCCGCCTGTGCCCTGTGCGGACAGGCCGGAACCTACTTCGTGACCCACGGCGTGCGGCTCTGCCCGCCGTGCGTCGAGGTCCTTGCCAGCGGGTCCGCGCGGCTCAAGCAGACCGGATGACCCCGAAATTCTTGTCCACAGGTAGTGGACAAGCCTGTGGGCAAGCGCTGAGCGTGCGCCCCGGTCGGGCGAGCGTGCGCGGCCGCAGGCTGTCCACAGTGATCTCCGCCACTGTCCCCACCCTGCCCACAGAGGCTGTTAACAAGCCCGGTCGCGACGCGCCGACGAAGTTGACGAGGACCGGTAGAAAGCCTGCACGTCAGGCACTTGCGCCGGCCGTCAGATCAAGGAGTAGGCGTTGAGCGAGCGGGTCATCGAGCTGCGCACCCCGCCCCAGGCGGGCCCGCCGGAGTTCGAGCGGACCCCGCCGCAGGACGTCGCGGCAGAGCAGTCGGTGCTCGGCGGCATGCTGCTCAGCAAGGACGCGATCGCCGACGTCATCGAGGTCCTGAAGACCGGTGACTTCTACCGGCCCGCCCACCAGCTCATCTTCGACATCGTCATCGAGCTGTATGGCAAGGGCGAGCCGGCCGACGCCATCACCGTCGGCAACGAGCTGACCAGGACCGGCGACCTGTCGCGGATCGGTGGCCTGCCCTACCTGCACACGCTGATGTCCAGCGTCCCGACCGCGGCCAACGCCGGCTACTACGCCAAGATCGTCGCCGAGCTGGCGATCCTGCGGCGCCTGGTGGAGGCCGGCACCCGGATCGTGCAGCTCGGCTACTCCGCCGACGGCGGTGAGGTCGACCAGATCGTCGACCGGGCCCAGCAGACGATCTACGAGGTCACCGAGCGGCGGACCAGCGACGACTACACGGTCCTCGAGGACCTCATGCAGCCCACGATGGACGAGCTGGAGGCGATCGGCGGGCGCTCCGGTGGCCTGTCCGGCGTCCCGACCGGCTTCATCGACCTGGACAACCTCACCAACGGCCTGCACCCCGGTCAGCTCATCGTCATCGCCGGCCGTCCAGGCTTGGGCAAGGCCCTGGCGTTGGACACCCCGCTGACGACGCCCACCGGGTGGACGACGATGGGCGAGGTGTCTGTCGGCGACGAGCTACTCGGTGCTGACGGCCGCCCGACGCGCATCGTGGCCGTCACGGACGTGCTGCTCGGTCGGCCCTGCTACGAGGTCACCTTCAGCGACGGGACGACCATCGTGGCCGACGCCGAGCACCAGTGGGTCACCTCGGACGGCGTGGTGCGTACGACGGAGCTCCTCGCGCTGACCGTCGATCGCGGCCACGAGGTCAGCACGTGCGCCGCAC
>JAYTHS010000535.1:0-2502 GCA_043732345.1 Frankiales bacterium
CCCACGACGTCGGGCAGGTAGAGCTCGCCCTGGGCGTTGTCGCTCGTCAGCTGTCCGAGCGCCTCGCGCAGCGGACCGGCGGCGAAGGCGTAGACACCCGTCGCGACCTCATCGAGGAGCAGCGTCGCGGCATCGGCGTCCTTGTGCTCCACGACGGCGGCGACCGTCCCGGAGGGCTCCCGCACGACCCGTCCGAGCCCGGTCGGGTCGTCGACCCGGGCGGTCAGCAGGGTGGTCGCGGCCTTGGCCCGCTCGTGGGCCTCGAGCAGCTGGCGCAGGGTCTGCCCGGTCAGCAGGGGGGTGTCCCCGAGCACCACGAGCACGGTGCCGTCGAGGTCGGGCAGCGTGTCCAGGGCGACTCGGACGGCGTGGCCGGTGCCGTCCTGGGTCTCCTGCACGACCGGGCGGGCCCGACCGGTGAGGGTCGCGCTGACCTGCTCGCGGGCATGCCCGACGACCACCAGCAGGTGCTCTGGCTCGAGTTGCTCGGCGCTGGCCAGCACGTGGCCGAGCATCGTGCGGCCGCCGAGGGTGTGCAGGACCTTGGGGGTCGCGCTGCGCATCCGTGTGCCTTCGCCGGCAGCCAGCACGATCACGGCGGCCGGTCGGGGCGACATCGGTGGCGAGCTCCCTGTGGAGGAGGGCGAAGGTGCCCGGATGGTCGGGGCTTTCTGAGCGTACCGGGCGCCGCAGGACGCCCCCGGGCGCCGTGGCTCCGCCGGCTGGATTCGAACCAGCGTCTCAAGACTCCAAAGGTCTGTGGGTTGCCGCTACCCCACGGCGGACCGTTGCCCGGGCAGTCTGCCACCGCGCCGGACCGGACGGACTGACACGCGCAGCGAACGGCCCGGCCGCTGGCCACGCTCACCGGCCCACCAGGTGTGTCACGAACCGGGGTCGCTCGCTCGTCCTCGTTGAGGGCTGGTGGGGTCCGGGGCCGTAGGTTACGGTCGCGTAGCCAGGCCGCTCGGCGAGCCCGCCTTGACCCCGAGGGACCCCATGACTCACCTGCTCGACGCCACCGTGACGACCCTCGCGTACGACGGGGACGACAGCCGTCCGCTCCAGGCCCTCCCGTCGACCGGTGCCCGGGCCCGGGCGGAGCAGGTCGCCCTGGCCACCTTCATCGCCGTGCCGCTGCTGGCGATCGCGTCGGCCGGGTTCGTCGTCTGGGGGCACGGGCTGTCCTGGACCGACGTGGCGCTGTCGACGGTGTTCTACACGGTCGCGCTGCATGGGATCACGGTTGGCTTCCACCGCTACTTCACGCACGGGTCGTTCAAGGCTAAGAAACCGCTGCGCATCGCTCTTGCGGTCGCCGGCAGCCTCGCGATCGAGGGGCCGGTCACCCGCTGGGTCGCCGACCACCGCCGGCACCACGCCTTCAGCGACGCCAAGGGCGACCCGCACTCCCCCTGGCGCTACGGCAACGATTTCCGGTCCCTGTGCAAGGGGCTGTGGCACGCGCACGTCGGGTGGCTGTTCGACGTCGAGCAGACCGACCAGAAGCGCTTCGTGCCCGACCTGCTCGCCGACCCCGACGTCATGCGGGTCAGCAGGCTGTTCCCCGTCTTCGTGACGATCTCGCTGCTGCTGCCCGCGCTGCTCGGCGGCCTGATCACGATGTCCTGGCAGGGCGCGCTGTCGGCCTTCTTCTGGGCCAGCGTGGTCCGGATCGGCGTCCTGCACCACGTCACCTGGTCGATCAACTCGATCTGCCACGCCTGGGGCTCCCGCCCGTTCATGACCCGCGACCGGGCCGTCAATGTGTGGTGGCTGGCCGTCATCTCGGGCGGCGAGAGCTGGCACAACCTGCACCACGCTGACCCCACCTGCGCCCGGCACGGCGTCGACAAGGGCCAGCTGGACTCGAGCGCGGTGACGATCCGTGCCTTCGAGAAGCTCGGCTGGGCCAGCGACGTCCGCTGGCCGAAGGCCTCCCGCCTCGACTCCCGTCGGGTCACCGCGACCAGCACGTGACGGTCCCGAGGGTGCGGATGACCGGCACCCAGCGCCGCGCCCAGCTCCTGGACGTTGGCCGGCAGCTGTTCGCCGAGCGCGGCTACGACGGGACCAGCGTCGAGGAGATCGCCGCCCGGGCCGGCGTGAGCAAGCCCGTCGTCTACGAGCACTTCGGCGGCAAGGAGGGGCTGTATGCCGTCGTGGTGGACCGCGAGGTCGCCTCGTTGCTGGCGGCGTTCACCGGCGCCCTCACCGGCGACTCCCCGCGCGAGCTTCTCGAGCAGGCGACGCTCGCCCTGCTGACCTACGTCGAGGACTGCTCCGACGGCTTCCGCATTCTGGTCCGCGAGTCGCCGCTTGGGGTCGAGCGGGGCGGCGGCTTTGCGACGATCATCAGCGACATCGCCAGCCAGGTGGAGCACATCCTGGCCGGGCAGTTCAGCCGGCTCGGCTTCGCCACGACGCTGGCCGGGCTCTACTCCCAGGCGCTGGTCGGCAGCGTCGCCCTGACCGGCCAGTGGTGGCTGGACAACCGCACCC
>JAYTHS010000536.1:0-2498 GCA_043732345.1 Frankiales bacterium
CTCGGGAGCACCTCGGCGGACGGCGACGTCTTCCTCAACACCTTCGCGCTGGGGGTCTACCCGGAGCTCGTGCACGAGCGGGAGAAGCACGAAGCCTGCTGGGGGAAGTGGCCGGCCCTCGTCCTCGCACTCGTCAAGGTGCTGCCCGGATCGACCAGCCTGGCGATCACCGTCGACGGCCAGCCCCACCAGGTCTGGACGCTGTTTGCCGGCAACGGGCAGTACCACCCGTCGGGGTTCGCACCGTCCTGGCGCGAGCGCCTGGATGAGGGCCGGGTCGACGTGCGCATCGTCGACGCCAGCCAGCCCTTCGGACGGCTGCGCCTCGTCGCTGCCGTGGTCACCGGCCGCGTGGGGCGCTGCCGCGTCTACAGCGAGCGGGTCGCCGAGCGCGTCGAGGTCCACTCCGATGTCCCGCTGCGGATGGCCCGCGACGGCGAGGTCGGCGACGGGCCCCAGGACCTCGTCCTGCAGGCCCGGGAGCAGCGGCTGCTGGTCTACCGTCCCGGTTCGTGAGCTGCCTGACATGAGCGACGGTGCGCGTGAACCCGCAGCCGACCTGCGCCGGATCGCGTTCTGCCTGGAGCGGGCCCAGGAGCCGTCGTACCGGGTGAAGGCGTTCCGGACCGCGGCGGGCGTGGTCGACCGCACGCCGCCCGTCGAGCTCGAGCAGCGGGCGGAGCAGGGGAGCCTGACGGAGCTCACCGGCATCGGCAAGGTCACCGCCCTGGTGGTCGAGCAGTCGCTCGCCGGCCAGGAGCCGGTCTACCTGCGTCGGGTCGAGACGCTCGGCGAGACGCCCGTGAGCGAGGCGGGGGCCAGCCTGCGGGCGCAGCTCACCGGTGACTGCCACGTCCACTCCGACTGGTCGGACGGCGGGTCACCGATCCACGAGATGGCCCAGGCCGCCCGCGACCAGGGGCACGCGTGGATGGTCCTGACCGACCACTCGCCGCGGCTCACCGTCGCCCGTGGTCTGAGCCCCGAGCGGCTGCGTCAGCAGCTGGACGTCGTCGAGGCCCTGAACGACGACCTGGCGGCGGAGGCTGCGTCGGGGAGCGCCCCGCCGTTCCGGGTCCTGACCGGTATCGAGTGCGACATTAACCTGGACGGCTCGCTGGACCAGGAGCCCGAGCTGCTCGCCCGGCTCGACCTGGTCGTGGCCAGCGTGCACAGCAAGCTGCGCATGCCGCGCGAGGAGATGACCGCGCGGCTGGTCGCGGCCGTGAGCAACCCGCACACCGACGTGCTCGGCCACTGCACCGGCCGCCTGGTCACCGGCAAGGGTCGGCCGGAGTCGGAGTTCGACGCCGAGGTCGTGTTCGCGGCCTGCGCCCAGTTCGACGTCGCCGTCGAGGTCAACAGCCGCCCCGAGCGGCTCGACCCGCCGAAGCGGCTGCTGCGCCTGGCCGTTGAGGCCGGTTGCCTGGTGGCCATCGACACCGACGCGCACGCCCCCGGTCAGCTCAGCTGGCAGCACCTGGGGTGCGAGCGGGCCCACCTGTGCGGGGTGGATCCTTTCCGGGTGGTCAACACCTGGGCGGTCGAGGACCTCCGGCGGTGGACCCGCCGCGCTGGGACGGGATGAGCTGGCCCAGCGCCAGCGTGAGGGTCTCGATGCAGTCGTCCGGGACCGCGTCGGCCACCAGCAGGCCGCAGGCCGAGTCCAGGCACAGCTGCAGGACCCGCCCGGCCTCGCCGGCGTCCGGCCCGCTGGGGCACGAGCGACAGGTCCGGCCCAGACCCTCGGCGGCGCTGCGACGGACCAGGGCCCACGTACGGCGCCGCCGGGTCACGACGGCTGCCCGGAACGCTGTCTCGCGGGCCGCCGAGCGGTCGGACTCAGCCACGAAGCTCAGGTCGACGAGCCGCTCGTAGAGGGCGGCGCTGTCATGGTCGTGGCACCGCTCGGCCAGGCGGGGCAGTGCCTGGAGCAGGGCCTTGACGGTCGGGCCCTGCGGCCCGAGGTCGGGCTCGTCGACGGTCGCCTGCGGGTAGACCGACCGCCACGGGCGCATCAGGGCGGCGTGCTGGCCTCGGGACAGGTGCGGCCGGGCGTACGCCGCCGCGATCGCGTCGCGGACCGCCTTGAGGGCGACGACCGTGACGGCGGGGTCGACGGACAACCAGTCGGCCTCCCCCCGCAGGTCGTCCTCGAACAGTGCCGCGACCGCGTCGAAGGCGGCCAGCACCTCGATGACCAGCGGGCTGTCGGGCGAGAGCGCCCGGTCACGGGCCTGCGACAGCGCCGGCGAGTTGCCCCAGGCCTGGGCCAGCAGCGGCAGGTCCTCGTCTCTCACGTGGGCCAGCTGGGCCAGGACGCCGAGCACCTCCGGCAGGTTGGGATGGTCCTCGAGCCGGTCCACCTTGCTGCTTCGCCTGCGCATGTGCCCTCTCCCTACCGCTGTTCTTCTCTGTCGGCAGGACAGGCCCCGGACGCGAGCCGTTCGCCAGGATTGCTCAGGACCGGAGCGCGGTGCCAGAGGAACGCCGGAGGC
>JAYTHS010000537.1:0-2497 GCA_043732345.1 Frankiales bacterium
TGACGACCGCCGACCCGGAGGGTCCCGCCGACCGCCGCCAGCAGCAGGCCGAGCGTCACCAGCAGGGCCGGCAGTCCCGGGCCGCCCGGGTACAGCAGCAGCAGCTGCAGCCCGCTGGGCGGCAGGTCACCGGGCAGCGGACCCAGGTCGGCGAGCAGCAGCCCCGGGTGGGCGAGCGCAGACAGCGACCACGGGACCAGCAGAGCCAGCGGCACCAGGGCCGGCAGCAGGCAGGCCAGGGCGCCGGACGGGGAGCGGCGGAGTCGGACGATCGCAGCGAGGACCAATCCCCCGCCCAGCAGCGGCCACAGCAGCGGGGCGAAGGCAGCCAGTACCGCGAGCCCCAGGCCGACGCCCCACGCCCGCCACCAGCCGGCGGTCCGGGGCTGGGACACCAGGAGCCGGCCAGCGCCCACCAGCAGCGGGGGCAGTCCGACCTGGACGGCGGCGCTGCCGAGCCGGCCAGCAGCCACGGCTCCGGTCGCGACCGGGAGCAGGGCCCAGGTGGCGGCGGCCCAGAGCCGCAGGTTCAGGTGACGGCTCAGCCGCCCGGAGGCGACGTACGCCGTGGCCCCGGCGAGCGGGACGCTGGCGAGCAGGAGCACATCGACCGCCAGCCAGGGCTTGCCCAGCAGCAGCGTCGACAGCAGCGCCAGGGCACCGGTCGAGGGCGGCGACGGCGCGGCCGAGCCGACCACGCTGTTGTGCCAGGCCCCGGCGTAGGCGGCCCACAGGTCCCGGGCCCCCGGGGGCACGGGCAGCAGGCGGCCACCGGACAGCACCCCACCGCGCACGATCAGGACCGACCGCTCGGCGACCAGAGCCACCAGGGCCAGCGTGAGGACCAGCAGTGTCCCCGGTCGCAGCAGCAGCCGGCGCAGGGTCCCGGACCCGCCGCTGCCAAGGTCGACGAGCTCGTCGGGACCCTCGGCCCCGGGGTCGCCCAGGACGGAGACGGTGGCCGACCCACCCGACAGTCGGTCCCCCAGGGCCCCGACCCGGGCCCGCAGCCGGTTGCTGCGGTGGGCGAACAGCGGACGCAGGTCGCGCTGCGACACGGTCCGGGTGGCAGCCCGCGCAGCCCGGGCCCGGTGCAGGCGGACGGGGTGGCTCAGCACCCCCGCGAGCGCCCGGACCTCGTCGCCCGCAGCTGTCACCTGGCGGGTCAGCAGCAGGGACAGTGCGTGCAGGGCGGTCCCGAGCAGCAGCCGCGGGACGAGCCCCAGCAGCCGTACCAGCGAGGCGTGGGCGAGCAGGACCCACAGCGCGTTGCGGCGGTCTGTCGCCGTTGCCCGACCGGGGGCCGCGTCCGTCTGCCGGTGGCCCGTCGTCGCGGCCCGGGCGTGCCGGACCGTGGCCGCCGGGACGATGAGGACCCGGTGGCCGGCGGCGTTGACGCGCCAGCCCAGGTCGAGGTCGTCGCGGAAGACCGGCAGGGCGGGGTCCAGCCCTCCGAGGGTGTCCCACACGTCCCGACGCACGAGGGCGCCGGCGGTGCCGACGGCCAGGACGTCCCGGACGGCGTCGTGCTGGCCCTGGTCGTACTCTCGCCGCTCCAGGCCGGTCTCCCGGTGACCGGCTGAGTCGGTCGTGACGCCCACCTCGACCAGGACCCGTGGGTCCGACCAGTCGCGGGCCTTGGCGCCCAGCAGCACGGCGGACGGGGTCTGCTCCGCCTGCTCGAGCAGCGCCTGGAGCGTGCCGGGCTCGACAGCGCAGTCGTCGTGCAGCAGCCAGACCCAGGTGCTGCGCGGGCCCTGCGCCAAGCCGGCGGCGACGGCCTCCGGGAAGCCTGTGTCGCGAGGAAGCTGTACGACGGAGCCGTGGGCCCGCTCGAGCAGCGCGGCGCTGCCGTCCGTCGAGCCGGTGTCGACGCAGACGACCGCGGCGGGCACGCGGGTGCTGGTCTGCAGGGCAGCCAGGGTATCGGGCAGCCAGCGCTCCCCGTCGTGGGCGACGAGCACCGCGGTGACGTCTGCGGGCTGCGGCCTCGATCGCGAGCGGGGTCGCCGCAGCTCGGTCCCGGACGGAGGGGTGGGGGTACGAGAGGGCAAGGAGGTATCGACCGTGGTGGGGGGTACGACGAACCGGCCGGTCGGGCGGTCCGTCGTCGTCGGTCCGGTCCACAGTAGGCGGGCAGGGGCGGGCAGCTACCCGACGCGGCGCTTGAGCCGACGGCGCTCGCGCTCGGACAACCCGCCCCAGATGCCGAACCGCTCGTCCTGCAGCAGGGCGTACTCGAGGCACTCGCCCTTAACCTCGCAACCCACGCAGATGCGCTTGGCCTCGCGGGTCGAGCCGCCCTTCTCCGGGAAGAACGCCTCGGGGTCGGTCTGGGCGCAGAGCGCTTGCTCCTGCCAGGTCAGCAGGGTGTCGTCCCCTGCACTCACAGCGGCCAGCTCAGTCATGTGTCGTCTCCTGCAGATCGAGTCGGGAGGCGGGCCGACCGCCGGGGGCGGTGCGGGCGCCGAGGCTGCACGGGATGTCCCCGAGAACG
>JAYTHS010000538.1:0-2477 GCA_043732345.1 Frankiales bacterium
ACGACCTCGGCTGGGAAGTGTCGGTCATCCGCCGCGGGCGGCTGGTCGCGTGCGGCATCGTGCCCCGCGGCGCCCACCCGGCGCCCTACGTCGACGCGCTACTGGCCACCGCCGAGACCGTCCTGCCCGGGCCCGGACCCCTACCGGCGACCACTGCCGAGGAGGTCCGCCTGGTGCTGCGCTGGCTGGAGACCCCCGGCACCCGGCTGGTCCGGCTGGACGGGACGCTGGCCTCCCCCGCGTTCGGGGCCGGGCGGCTGCGGCAGTGGCCGGGCCAGCGGGCCAGCGTCTCGCCGTTCAGCGACCCCCGGCGGCTGCGCCCCCTCGAGCGGCCCGCCCGGGCAAGCGCTTAAGGTCCGACGCAGACCACGTCCGCCGCCACCACCTGCGCCGTGCCCGGACCCGACGACCACCTGGAGCCACCATGCCGCTCGACCCGCAGCTCAAGACCGTCCTGGACATGCTCGAGCAGGCCGGCAACAAGGGGATGGCCAGCGGCACCGTGGCCGAGGCTCGCGCCGCCTTCCGCTTCATGACGGTGGACATGCGGGACCCGGCCAACCTCAAGCCCGTCGCTGCCGTCGAGGACACCACCTACGACGCCGTCGAGGGCCCCCGGGCCGCCCGGGTCTACCGGCCCGCTGGGTCCGGACCGGTCCCGACGGTGCTGTTCCTGCATGGCGGCGGGTTCGTCATCGGCGACATCGAGACCCACGACGACCACGGCCGGCGGATCTGCCACGACGTGGGCGCCGTCGTCGTCAGCATCGATTACCGGCTAGCCCCCGAGCACCCGTTCCCGGCCGGCCACGACGACTGCGTCGCGGCGCTGCGCTGGGTGCACGCCCACATCGCCGAGCTCGGGGGCGACGCCACCCGGGTCGCTGTCGCCGGCGACAGCGCCGGCGGCAACCTGTCGGCCGCCGTCGCGATCGCGGCCCGCGACGAGGGCCTGCCACTGGCGGCGCAGCTGCTCATCTACCCGGCCACCGACTTCACCGAGACCGAGCACGGCTCACGGACCGAGAACGCCGAGGGCCTGTTCCTCACCAGCGAGGACATGCTGTGGTTCCGCGACCAGTATCTCGGCACGGCCGCCGAGGCGCTCGCCCTGGACCCCCGCGCGAGCACCCTGGTCGCGTCCGATCTGTCTGGCCTCGCGCCGGCCGTCGTCGGCACCGGCGAGTTCGACCCGCTGCGCGACGAGGGCAACGCCTACGCCAGCGCCCTGGGCAAGGCCGGCGTGCAGGTCAGCCACCACCAGTACCCCGGCATGATCCACGGCTTCTTCGGCCTTGGGCACGTCAGCCAGGCGGCCGACCGGGCGACCTCTGAGCTCTGCGCCGAGCTCAAGGCCCTGCTGGCGTGATCACCGCCATCGTCAACGTGAGCTGCGTGGTCGACCGGATCCCCGAGGTCGGCCAGGCGATCGCGGAGATCGACGGCGTCAGCGAGGTCTACAGCGTCGCCGGCGACGTCGACCTGGTGGCCCTCGTGCGGGTGCGCCGCCACGAGGACCTCGCCGACGTCATCGCCGGGCGCCTTAACAAGGTCGAGGGGGTCCAGGCCACCCAGACGCTCATCGCCTTCCAGGCCTACAGCCGACACGACCTCGAGGCCACCTTCGACCTCGGTCTCGAGCCGTGAGCGCGGCGCCGCCAGCGACAACAGGCTGACCCGGCTCACATCCTGGGGCAGGACAACGGGACCCACGAGCAGATCACCCCGACGGGGATCATCCCGAAGGGCCCGGTCACCGACTGGTCGGCGCCGCTGTCAGGCCAGCTGGGCCGCGACCGGGACCCCGTCCTGCGGTGAGCTGAGCCGGTGCCGCAGCCGCAGCGCAAGCAGCGCGGTCAGCAGCGACCCGGCCGCCAACCCGCTGATCCACAGCGTCCCGAGGCCATTGCCGATCAGGAAGCCCGACAGCGCCGGTGAGACGACGAAGGCGATCGAGAACATCGACCCCGAGAGCGCGTTGTAGCGCCCCCGCAGCCGGTCGGTCGACAGCGCGTTGACCAACGGCTGCATCGCCGGCGCCTGGAAGACCTCGCCCAGCCCGAACAGCGCCGAGAACACCAGTACCGCGACGGCCGAGTGGGCCAGCCCCAGCAGTGCCCACGACGCTGCCCACAGCAGCGAGGCGACCGCCAGCGCCCGGGTCCGGCGCCACGAGGCGATCCAGCGCAGCACCGGCAGCTGCAGCCCGACGATGAGCACCGTGTTGACGGTGTAGGACAGCGCGATCGTGGACGGTGACACGCCACCCACGACCCGGGCGTACGCCGGCAGCCCGCTGTCCAGCGCCGCGTAGCCGGTCATGGCCAGCAGCAACGAGATCAGGCAGACCTGTCGAAACACCGGGTCACGGAGCACCTCGCCGTAGGACGGGGGGTGCTCGTCGTGGGCGACCACCCGCGTCGCCGACGGCGGTAGCAACAGCCACTCCACAAAGCAGGTCGCCGCGCAGGTGAGGT
>JAYTHS010000539.1:0-2464 GCA_043732345.1 Frankiales bacterium
TGAGCAGGGCGATCTCCTCGGGCACGATGACGCCCCCGCCGCCGCCGAACACCTGCACGTGCCCGGCCCCGACCTCGCGCAGGCGCTCCACCAGGTAGCTGAAGTACTCCACGTGTCCGCCCTGGTAGGACGAGATCGCGACGCCCTGTGCATCCTCCTCCAGGGCAGCCGTCACGACCGCCTCGACGCTGCGGTCGTGGCCGAGGTGGACGACCTCGACGCCCTGGGACTGCAGGACCCGCCGCATGATGTTGATGGCGGCGTCGTGCCCGTCGAACAGGCTCGCCGCGGTGATGAACCGGACGGGGTGGGTGGGGACGTGCAGGTCCTGGCTCACGGCGGCTCCTGTCGAGGGCGGGCTCTCAAGATAGCTGGACGTCCTCGCAGTTCGCCAGGGGTCCGTGCCCGATTCGTGACCTGAACGGCCCTTGACGGGCTGCTCCGTTCAGCACAGTCTCCTTGCTCCGGACACGAGACAGGAGAGCTCATGGCTCAGCAAGGTCGGCGACGGACCAGGTGTGCGCTCGCGGCAGGGCTCGTCCTGCTGGGAAGCGGTGCCCTCCAGGCGGTGGTCACCTCCCCCGCCGGGGCGGCCGGCTCCGACACTCGGCAGCTAGTGAGCCGCGGCACCAGCACCCCGACCGGTGGGACGTCGGTGACGCGCCACGGTGGGCTGTTCACGGGAGCCTCGGTCGTCGGGGACGCGGCCGGCGCGGGCGGTGGGACCAACCGGTCGCAGAGCATCCGCGGAGGGCGGCAGGGCGCCGGCAGCACGGGCCTGCAGGTGACCGGGTCCACGGTGAATAGCTTCCAGGGCCTGGGCATCACGGACAACGCCAAGACGGCCGGTTTCGTCCTGGAGCCGCCGGACCAGGGACTGTGCGTCGGCAACGGCAAGGTCCTCGAGCTCGTCAACGTGGTCGGCCAGGTCTACTCGACGGGTGGCTCCAAGCAGGGCAAGGCGTTTTACCTCAACGACTTTTTCAACGAGGACCCGAATCTCGCGAACGCCAGCGACCCGTCCTGCTACTACGACCAGGCCACCAACCGCTTCTATGCCGACATGTTGTTCTACGACAGCGACAGCAGCGGCAACTTCACCGGCACCAGCCGCATCGACATCGCGGTCAGTGACACGGGCGACGCGGCCGGGAGGTACCACGTCTACAGCTTCGACGTCACCAAGGACGGCAGTGCCGCCTACAACCTCGGCGACTACCCGCAGATCGGCGCAGACGCCCAGGGCGTCTACATCACCACCAACAGCTACCCCTTCTTCACAAAGGGCTTCGGCGGGGCGCAGCTCTACGCGCTGAGCAAGATGGGCCTGGCCACCGGATCGGACACTTCGGTCACGCGGATCCCGCTTTCGTCGTCTGCAGGGGCGACCCCCTTCGGACTGCGGCCCACCACGACGCCGGGCCGCACCTACGCCAAGGACACGGAGTACCTGCTGTCCTCGAGCGCCGCCCAGGAGGCCGGCAACGCGTCCGGGTTCTCCACGTCCATCGGGCTGTGGGCGCTGACCGGCACCGACTCGCTGGCGCCCGGAGCCGGGCCTCGGAACCTCACCATCGCCCAGACCAGCGTGCCCGTAGACGCCTACGGCGTGCCGCCGCTCAGCGACCAGAAGGCCGGGCCCTACCCGCTCGGCGAGTGCCTGTCGATCACCAGCTGCAAGACGACCGTCTTCGGCACCACCTCTGCCGGGACTGCGCACGTCGAAGGGCAGTTGGACTCCTCCGACAGCCGGATGAACCAGACGGTCTACTCGAACGGCCAGCTCTTCGGGACCCTGGACACTGTGGTCAACGTCGGTGGCCAGGACCGCGCCGGTCTCGCCTACTACGTCCTGAAGCCGTCGACCACCCCGGCACTGACCGCCTCCGTGGTGTCCCAGGGGCAGATCGGCGTCGCCGGTAACAACCTGATCTACGGCGCTTTCGGGGTTGACACCGCCGGCAAGGCGGTGCTGGCGACCAACCTGGTCGGCCAGGGTTACTACCCGAGCGCGGGCTACGTCACCTTCGACGCGGACTACAGGCCGAGCCCGGTGGTGCACGTGAGCGGCACGGGCGCCGGACCCACGGACGGGTTCACGGAGTACACCGACTTCACCGGCAGCCTCCGGCCGCGCTATGGGGACTACGCGGCGACGGCCTTCGACCCGACCACCGGGTCGATCTGGACGGCGAACGAGTACGTCGCCCAGACGTGCACCGTGGCGACCTACCAGGCCGACCCGACCTGCCGCGGGACCCGCAGCAAGTACGGCAACTGGTCGACCCGGTTCACCCAGGTCCAGCCCTAACCAGGGGGTAGGACGGCCGGTCGGGGACTTCCCCGGCCGGCCGTTCGGCGTCGTACGGCAGCAGCCAGAACAGCCGGCGCACGGGGCAGTAAACCGCCGGCACGCCTGCTGCCGGGTGCACGAAAAGGCGGGACACGTCGCGGCTGGCCGGGT